>JAOUGF010000089.1 GCA_029857925.1 Gammaproteobacteria bacterium | reverse complement strand
CAAACACATTTTTTTTTACGCGCGCCCTTCCATCCGATAAAAAGCGTGCTGTCTTTGAGGCTATCTGGTGATTACTGCATAGGAATTGAAGTATGGTTACATTGGAAGCACACTTGGTTCCCTCGCGGTCTATTTGCCAAAAAAGCCGAAATAGGCCGTAGCGGCCTAATACACTGTTTGGTTTAAAATAGAGGATACGACGTGCCTGCAATTTCAATGTTCTACGGATTAATCGTCTATATGTATTTTATGGATAACTAACAGCATAAATCGCCCCATATTCAAGTAAAATACCAAGATGATGAAGCGGTTGTTTCGATTCCAGACGGGCTGTTGCTCGACGGTGCAATTCCCTCAGCCAAAATGAAATTACTGCAGGCATGGATTGAATTGCACAAAGATGAACTTGTTGCGGACTGGGCGCTTGCGGTGTCTGGTGAGCAACCCTACAAGATCGAGCCGTTGAGGTAGAAAATGAATCCGCGAGTTAAAAGTGTATTGGCGACGTCGGATTATAAACTTCACCTTGAGTTCATAAATGGTGAGCAAGGTGTATATGACTGCTCACCGCATCTGGATTTTGGTGTGTTTAAGGAACTAAAAGATTTGAACTATTTCAAGCAGGCACGAGTATTAGACGGTACGGTAACTTGGCCTCACGAACAAGACATTTGCCCAGATACGTTGTACCTCGACTCAGTGAAGAGTACCGAACAAGGCGCTACAGCCGACACTAAAAAGCGGCGCGGCTGAGCTTTGCGTTAGACATTAAAAAATGGAACGTGACGCAATCTCTGAAATTGGCATTGACGATAAAGGGCGGCTTTACGTTTCGCAATGGGCAACGGGGTCAGTGCGACCAGGCAAGGTCGAATATTCCAGCGGGTGCGAATCCCGTCCCAGCAAGGTAGGCCAACCACTGGGTAGCGAACTCTGGGCCGACGGGAGCGATCCCAAAGGTTAAGCACATGGCGGGCAAGCTAAGGCAATAACAGGGTCATAAGGCAATAACAGCAGTAACAGGTAGAGTAGAGAACAGGCCAAGTAATATACATTAGGCCCCGCCTATCTGTTTTCCGCCTCTTTCGTCTGGCGGTGCCTCAATAGCCGGGCCATCGTCCACTTCGCCTGCCCTCCCTCATCAAACCGTGCATGCGGTTTTCCCGCACACGGCTTTCCGATGGTCTTCACACCGAGACATGCGCCGTTTTCCAGCCCGCCGTCGTCGGAACCTTGTATAGCCCATAGCGCGTATAAAGCTGTTGACTCGGGAAACGTCCAAGGCCGATCCCACGATCTTTGACCTTGTACCGCTTCATCAGGTGTTTGCGCAGGCGCTCTTCCGCATGCACTTTTACCTTTTCCAGCACGCCATTGGAGTTGCGATAGTGGAAGTAATTCGCCCACCCGCGAAGAGTGGCGTTCATGCTTCCGACGATATCTTCCAGCGGTATCGGTGTACGTTCGCGTCCGGTCATCTGCGTTATACGCTCTTTGATTCTCGCACGCGATTTCGGTGAGGGGCACACATGTGGATAACGTTTGCCCGTCTTCAATCCCTTGCTCACCCTGATGGCAAAACCCAAGAAGTTGAAACTTTCTTGTCTGGCATCAACGATGCGGGTCTTGGTCTCGTTTAGTGTGAGATCAAGTCGTTCCAGCACTTGCCGCACCGTGTTCATGGGCGCCTCTACGCCGCCCGCACACAGCACTACAAAGTCGTCCGCGTAACGGACGATGCGCGCTTTCAGTTTCCAGCGTAATTGATGCCCGTCCCATATCCGGTCTAGCAGGTGCAGGTAGCAGTTCGACAGCAACGGCGAGATGACGCCGCCTTGCGGCGTGCCTTTGCTGTTGGCTTTGCCGTCGCCTGCATTTTTCCGTGTGCCGTCCTTGTCCTCTCCGATGACTGGCGCTTTGAGCCATTGTTTGATGACGTGCAGGATCGCACTGTCAACGATGCGCTCAGCGACGACGGCCAGCAGTTTGGCGTGGGGAATGCTGTCAAAATATTTCGACAGGTCGGCATCGATGACTTGGGTGTAGCCCCTGCAGGGCGTCGGCTATTTCATCGACCGCATCATGGGCGGACTTCTTTGGCCGAAACCCGTAGGAACTCGGGCAGAAATCCGCTTCAAATATCGGTTCAATAACGAGCTTCACCGCCATCTGGGCGACCCGGTCACGGATCGTCGGTATCCCGAGCGGGCGCAAACTGCCATCCGCCTTGGGGATCATGACGCGCCGCAGACTCCGTGCCCAAAGCACCACGCGGAACTGGTTCGGTATACTGTGCTTTTTCACAGTTTTTCGCCTAGCGCGGCATCCCCGGATTGTTTTTCTTTGAGACGCACGAATTTACGTCAAAACAAAAATCCGTTGTGTTGCGTCTTCGGCAAGTCGTTAATGCGGTCGGCATCTTGCGATATATTCGAAATTATTCGCTTTAGTAAATCATGTAGGGTTCGAATCTCGTCCTGGTGAAAACTTTGGGTTGCCAATTGATTTACAGCCACCGCATGCGGAATTAATTTGACCCTAAGTTCTCTGCCGCGTGTGGTTAGAAAAATATTTATTTGGCGACGATCATTGGCATCCCTCTCCCTTTTTACCAGGGCGTCTCGTTCCATTCTGTCCAAGGTTCTTACTGTCGTCGCTGCATCGACGCCAACTTTGCGGCTTAGTAGAGTCTGACTAATGCCCTCTTCCTCCCACAGGGCCAATAAAAAAGGCCATTGTCCAATTGGGATACCTTCTTGCATTATCCTATGATGTAGCGCCTTGGCCATTAATCTCGCCATCACGTTGATGAGATAACCAGTGCTTTCCCAAATTTCAAAGGTGATCGGGCTAGCGTCCGCCAAATTTTTAGGATTCGCGCTTTTTCCAATTTTCGCCATGAATGCTCACTCTTTTTACGTGTGCTGATACATCAAAAAAATAAACCGACATCCCATCACCTCCATCTGCTCCAGGAATCCATGTTTGGAATCTCATTGTTTAATGGCTTGGTATTTTAGCATGACAACGATTGTTAAGCCATTAATCAGGGCGGTACCTATGATGTATCGCCCGCGCCTATGCGGTTGCTTTGTTAGAATCGATTTCATGGTGCCGCGTGCCAACAAGGGCACAAGGGAAGCGTCCTAAAAATGTTTATGCCCTTCAGGTTACGGGGCCGCGTAGCGGTAAACTCCGTGCCCAAAGCGCTACGCGAGGTAGGCTCTGTAAATTGCGCTTTCTTGTGCCCCAATCGGGGTGTTCGACCGCTTCTGCCTTGCTTGTGCCATTTTCTGTGTATCTTGCCCGCGCCCGCGTGTTTGAGAGAGACTCTAGTAAGTAAAAATCCAGCGAGATAAGGGGGCAATCCAATTGCCCCCTTATCTTTGTTTATCGATATTTCGCAATAGCGTTTATGCTTCAATGGCCTGCATTTCCGATCACAAATCTCTGGGCCTGCAACATGGTTGTTTTAGTGGGTTCGGCTTGGGGGACTGCGTTGGAAATTGGCTGTAAAGATCGAAGATAGACTATCAGTCGCTTAGATCTTGGTCGGTCATGGACGCGTAAAGGGAAGATGGCATAACGATGTCACAGAGTTTTCTGCCTTTTCTGCTTGTACCTTCGCGAATGGCGCGTGCCAATTCAAGGTCAGTCCATTGACCAATACCTGTTTCCTTATCCGGCGTTAAATTGGATGAATATAGGGTGCCACAACTAGGATCTTGCACGGTAAAACCGCCAGCTAAAAATAGTTCATTATTTGGGCCACTGGCACCGACCGGGGTGTGACATCCAACGCATAGGCCGAGAATCGCAATATATCGCCCACGCGCCGCTGCCGGATTTCCATTCGCCGCCGGCGGTACCTCTAGGACGGATTTGCTAGGTTTTGGTAAAAAGGATTCGGGTTTTTTTGATGTCGATGTATCAAAAGTACCAGAGTCTCCGTAATACCAATCTTGCGACGGATTTTCCACGAAAGGCGTGACTATACGAAGACCTGCGGCTATTTTTCGCCAAACACTCACACTTTGGTTCTGGGGCACAACGTGGTAAATAGGTTTTACAGACCTTAAATATTGTGTTATCGCGGCCATGTCTTCGTCTTTCAAATGGGCAAAGGAATTGGATGGCATGACAAACAAACCGCGTCCGTCTCTCCCTATGCCATGCCGGACGGCGTTTTCAATATCGGCATCGCTCCAAAGGCCGATCCCAGTTTCACTGTTTGGGGTAAGATTTTTGGTGTAAAAAATGCCGAAGGGAGGAAAATCTATTTTCATTCCCCCGGACAGTAGCTTGGCTGAGTCGCTATACTGCCACTGATAAGCGGACGATGCGGGCGTATGACAACCCTTGCAGAGCATCAGACTCGTAAGGTAGTTACCACGCTCAACCAGCTTTGAATTGTCGTCCGCGTACAAATGCTGAGCGGAAATAAACAACACGATGAATAGTAATCGTTTCATTTAAATAGCCTCCAGTGGAAAAAATCCTCTTCAAGATTAGTGGGTTGTCAAAAGCGATTCGGATAATTTACCGGTTTTTTGAGATACTAGATTGACAATATCAACGACTGACCTGAGTTTTCCCTCAACGCCGTGTTCCAAGTTAATGCTAAAAGTTTTTTCGAGGCTCACGACGATATCAACCATTTCGGTCGAATCAACGTCGAGATGTTCGCTAAGAAGATGATCATCTCTGATTTCTTCCGGTGAGACGTCAACAATCCCTGCAACCAGGGAAACTACTTGATCATGAATGTTTTTCACTTTAAAGCTCCTTTATCCGCTCAATACCATTGATACGTTGATTCCGCCGGTACCCCTTGCATTTACCATGGCGGCTTCTATTGATTCTCCATATTCCAATTCCTCCACCAAATTTAAATCGCAGTCACATTGACGTCGATTGATGTTGGAAATTGGGGGTACGGATTTTTCGTGAAGAGCCAAGGCTGCAACGGCTACATCAAGCGCTCCCGCAGCGCCATATAAGTGGCCAACGCTTGGTTTTGGAGTGGTAACACGAAGAGTGTTACCCGATCCAAAAACCTTTTGTATCGCTTGGACCTCCTGTAGATCACCTTGGCGGGTTCCAATCGCATCGGCGACTAAAAAATCGATTTCGTCGGCAAGAAGGTTGGAATCTTTCAAGGCATTGCACATTGCGCGCGACAGACCGCGCTCTTCAACAGGAAGAATATTTGGAAAACATGCGTCGTTTGTTGTGGATGTACCTCTTATCTCCGCGTAAATTCTCGCATTTCTACGTTGTGCATGTGATTTTTCCTCGATAACAAGGAATACAGCGCCCTCGCCAGGTATTAAACCATTCGCACTGCGATCGAAGGGACGGTACGACGCCCCGGCGGAATGTTGCGGCGTTCCCATAGCGAGCAATCCTTCGGTTACGCACGCTGTATAGGCGAATGGAGTGATCTGAGCCTCCGTACCCCCGGCGATCACGACATCGCATCGACCGGTTTTAATGGCATCGAACGCTCCAGCGATACTTGCTAGACCGCTTGCCCGATCCGCTACAATGGTTTTGCTGAACCCATGCAAGTCGTGGACGATCGTAATCTGTCCCTGAGGCGCTGCGGGGAACCAGGCGGTCGCCTGAAAGGGGCTCACTTCACGAACACCTTGTGTGTGTAAATTTCTCAATTCGCGATCCGTAAATTCCCATCCGCCAAAACAATTTCCAACAAACACACCCACCCGGTTTCTATCGGTAGACGCTAGGTCCAATGACGCATCCTCTATCGCTAAGCCCGCGGACGCCAATGCCAATTGGGAGAATCTGTCGATTTTTCGACTCAGTCTCTTAGAAATATGTTCATCAGGATTGAAATTATCCACCTCGCCAGCAAACCATCCATTGGAATTTGACTTGAATCGAGTAAGCTTTTTTAGCGCACCCTTTCCGGATCTTAGGAATTTCCAGGCGTCATCCTTGCCTTCAGCACCGGGAATGATCATTCCAATACCGGTAATAACAACCGACTTATTCATATCATGCTCCTTGAAAATTGTTCGGATACAAATACCGCAGCCGAGTGAATGCCCGAGAAACCACTGGCATTTTTAACAACTACGTTTATATCGCGTTCTACTCCTTCATTAGGGACATAAAACAAGTCACAGTATGGATCCCTAAATTCATAGTTGATTGTCGGAGGTACTTGTTTTGCGTTGAGCGTTAAAATGGCAGCTACGCTTTCGATCGCGTTCGCGGCTGACAATGCGTGACCGTTCATCGATTTAAGGGAACTGATGCACAAGTTGTAGGCGTGGTTTCCAAAGACACTTTTAAATGCTGCCGTTTCGTTGGCATCGTTTTGCCTAGTCGAGCTTCCATGAGCGCTGATGTAATCTACATCGTTAGCACTAACGTTGGCATCGGCGAGCGCTAGTGAAATTGCAGCGGCCATATCGCGGCCATCCGGAGGTAGATCCGTCATGTGATATGCATTTGATGTAGAACCGTATCCGGCGATTTCAGCGTAAATATGCGCATTACGTCGTTTGGCGTGCTCCAGTTCCTCTAAAATCAGTATCCCACATCCTTCCGCTAGCACGAAGCCGTCTCGATCCCCATCGAATGGTCTGGACGCGCGGTCCGGTCGATCATTCCTCTTTGAAGAAAGCGCCCCGACGACGTCGAAAGCGGCGAGTGCGATAGGTGTGAGCGGGGCCTCGGTAGCTCCGGCGAACATAATGTCCGCGGCACCGGAACGAATGGTGTCGACACAATATCCTATTGAATCGATTCCAGCCGTGCATCCGGTGGATGTGGTGGCGATTGGACCAAACAATCCAAACTCGCTAGCGACCACCGCTGACGCAACGTTGAACGTTGACGATTGAAACAGGAAATTCTTTGCTTTTGACGGTGTCAGTTCAAACTTTCCATTGTCCGTCATTTCAAGAAACGATTCCTCCATGTAGCGGGTACCCGCGATTGCGTTGGCAATGTTGACCCCTACGCGGGTTCTGTCTTCAAGGTCAAGTTGTAACTCGGAATCTTGTGCGGCCATTTTTGCGCAGGCCAAAGCGAATAGCGCAAAGCGATCAAGGTGCTTGATCTGCGTAACCGTTAAGTCGAAAGCCTTCGGATCGAAATCGTCCACATGACCTGCAATCCTTGATTTAAAACCACATAGATCAAATCGATCGATCTCGTGAATTCCGGTACGACCATTCATGGAATTATTCCAAAATTCATGCTTACCTATTCCGTTAGGCGCTATGACACCTAATCCAGTAACTACGACTCGCCGCCCCTTGGCATTTTTGAGTTTCATTTCGCAATCCTCCATATGATCCTGCTCGTTTACGTGCTTTGATAATGTTGAGTATGGTTTAATAATTACCTAATCCGCCGCACACATTGATCGCTTGCGCGGTAATTCCTCGCGCCGAAGGCGAGGCGAGATAGCTCACTAAATCAGCGACTTCTCCGGGCTCTATATATCTTCCAATTGGGATACGTTGTTCTATGCGAGACTTGGCTGTATTAGCGTCAACCCCCCAGATTTTCGCATAG
>JAOUGF010000088.1 GCA_029857925.1 Gammaproteobacteria bacterium | reverse complement strand
ATCCAGTAATGGCGCCATTGCAGCCTCATGTCCAGCAGGCTTTAAATGTGAAATCAGCGTGGTTGGTGCGGGAATTTTACAACGCATTTTGACGACCACCAGTGGAAATCGATACATCCAAATGATTCTGACCGATGGCAGCGGCACATCCTCCACGACATCCTTAGAATCCTTTGTAAAAGCAGACAACGGCACATCCTCGGCAGGTATCTCCGCGCGCCAAACGCTGGTGCAAACCGGTGGCGCGAATACCATAAACAGCACTACTCAAATCAATACAGGGTGGGCAAACACGGGGGGCGCGCCCGCGATCATCATCAGTCAAGCCATGAGCAGTACAGCAGTTCCAGGTTTGGCATTTGCGACGGCCTTTGATTTGAGTGTAAATCAAAATACCAACGGACAACCCACTGGTTACTTTATGGGCATACGCCAAGAGGTCATCGGCGCCGCGCGCGCGATGGGGACAGGCAGCTCTAGCGGGGGTGACAAACAAACTTTCGTACTGCGCCAAGCAGGTGGGGATAGGGTCGCAGCCGGTTCGGCCTCCCTACCGCCCTCTGCCGGTGGCATGATGATGGGCGGCGGTGGTGGAGGCATGGGAGGGGGCGGCATGGGCGGTGGTATGGGTGGCGGGACTACTGCGGCGCCCGTAGCAGCTGCACCTGTGGCCGCTACGCCGGTAACGGCGACACCCACCCCTGTGGCACTGACGCCCACCCCCGTCGTCGCGACTCCGGCCCCAGTCGCGGCAGCCCCTGTCGCAACGACCCCCACCGGAGGCTCAGGGATGGGCATGATGACGCGTAATAGCGCGACGAGTATCGCAACCAATTCCAATTCCAATCAGCTAACCGTTGCCACATTGGCATTACCGGCCCCGTTGCTACCCGCGATGCCCCCGCAACCCACACTTGCGACGCCAGTCACACAGGTGGTCTACGCGCCAGGGCGCGTCGGTCAATACCAGTTTACAAATACCGTGAACTTAGAAAACAATCCCCCCCCAAATCCCTATCAGCCCGACCTCACGAATGTCATCATTACCCCGTTGAGACCCGCCCCACCAGTGCCGGTCGTAAACCAAGCGCTAATGCCCGCATCAGCCGCGGGACCCCAAGCGCCAGTGCCAAATATTGGCATGGGAGGCATGGGGGGAGGCATGGGCATGGGAGGTGGCGGCGGTCCAAACGGCGGTACACTCAGTTGGGCGGCGGGTGCTGAAATTCAAGCAATTTACATCGGTCAAAATTGCCCTGGTTGTGACGCAGCGTTTCAAGGCGGCATGGGCATGGGTGGAATGGGTATGGGTGGGCCAGGTGGCATTTTTAGCTTTGAGCAATATTCCAATATCGCAAATTCCGCAAGCGCAATTCAAACGCGTTCCATCCTGACCACAGCACCCGCCAACTGGTTTACTGGAGCGTTTGGCCCCACGCCGACTTTTTAAGGTACGCACCCTCAAGGCGCTAATGTTGCTTTAGCGCCTTAGGTGATTTACATCCAATCCACACCGTTAATTCTACAAATTCCACTGTTTTCGCAAGCTTTAACACCCTCATTTTGAATGAATTTTTGACATTCAGTCACATCCCGCCTATAGTTATCTAGTAATCTTTAGAATTGCTATAAATTCATTTATTAGGATTTATGTGGGGACGTTGCGCTGGATGTCTGAATAACGGCATCTGAGCGGGATTTTAGCAGGGGAAACGGAACAATGCTGGTTATCGGAGTGTAACATGGTGGCCAATGCGGAAGGTATTACAAAAATAAATCGGGCACTTATTTCTGTCGTAGGTTTCTGGTGTTTTAGTCTGACTTTACCGAGTGCGCTGGCGGCACCGCCGGTCGCCTTTGGCAATTGGGGTCAAGCAAGTAACGGTGCGGTTTCCGCGTCCTGCCCCGCCGGATTCAAATGTGAAGTCAGCGTTGTAGGTGCCGGCATTCTGCAACGCATCCTCACCGCGTCAAACGGCAATCGATATATCCAAATGATTTTAACGGATGGTAGCGGCACTGCGTCTACCACATCGTTGGAATCTTTCGTAAAGGCGGATAATGCCGCCACCTCCGTACCCGGAATTTCCGCGCGCCAAACACTTGTGCAAACGGGTGCGGCAAACACCATAAATAGCAACACTGAAATCAATACTGGCTGGGCAAATACGGCCGGCGCCCCTGCTGTAAAAATCAGCCAAGTGATGGGTAGCACTGCGGTACCAGGGCTGGGATTTGCGACGGCTTTCGACTTGAGTGTTAACCAAAATGCCGCTGGACAGAGTACCGGCTATTTTATGGGCATACGCCAAGAAGTTGTTGGCGCCGCCATTGCAATGGGCACAGGGTTATCTACAGGTGGTGACAAACAAACCTTTGTGATACGTCAGGCCGGTGGCAATATGGTCTCTGCAGGTACCGCCGTCCTACCGCCCTCTGCGGGTGGCATGATGATGGGTGGTGGAGGCGCGGCTGGAGGCGGTGGGATGGGAGGAGGTATGGGCGGTGGCGCAGCGGCGCCCGCTCCAGCAGCACCTGCAGCACCTGCTACGCCCGTCGCAGGTGCCCCGGTAGTTACTCCTGTCACACCGGTCGTAACACCCATCACGCCTGCACCAGTGGCTGCGGCACCGGCACCTGTCGCTGCGGCGCCCGCTGCTGGTGGAATGGGCGGAGGCATGGGGGGCATGTCCCGTTCCAACACGCTCGCAACTACTGGAAGTGGAGTGAGTTCTAATGGCAATGCTAATCGAGTCACAGTGACTACCGCAGCGCTGACAACAAACGCTACTACGCCGTTACCCCCTATGCCACCCCAACCAACCCTCGCAACACCGATTACGCAAGTAGTCTATGCACCTGGACGCGTGGGTCAAGTTTCAATTACAAATACAGTTAATGATGGGAATCCCCCTCCTAATCCCTATCAACCAGACCTCGCCAGTGTCACGATCACCCCGTTACGCCCTGGCCCGCCTGTACCTGTTGTGGTTGGGGCAATATCACCCGTTTCTGCTAGCCCGCAAGGGCCTGTGCCTAATATCGGTGGCATGGGCGGTGGGGGTATGGGGGGTGGCGGAGGTCCTGGCGGAGGTACACTAAGTTGGGGTGCGGGCGCAGAGGTGCAGGCGATGTATATAGGCCAAAATTGCCCCGGTTGTGATGCCGCGTTTCAAGGGGGCATGGGCGGGGGAGGCGGTGGTATGATGGGCACCGCTACACCTGGCATTTTTAGTTACGAACAATATACTGACTTATCCAATACTGCGACGGCCATTATTACGCGCTCCATTATGACCAATGCCGCCGCAAACTGGAGCAATGCAAACATTTTTGGTGCAGCGCCCAACTTCTAGTATGTCTAGTATTATGCCAACAATTGTCGTCGAGCTGGATTCGGCTAATTCCGCGCGATATCACTCGATTTTCATTTTGAGCTGTCGCGCGCAATCCATCTAAATCATGATATTCTTGTAATAATTAACTCACTGCGAGCCACTCCATGCTGGAGCACACCCTTTTACAGGCCGTCGTCTGGCTGCTGGGTATCGCGGTACTGATCGTCTCCCTCTTTAAACGTTGGCACCTACCAACTGTATTGGCCTATTTGGCAGTTGGGATGTTAGTCGGCCCGCATGGATTTGGCTTGATCTCCGACCTGGACAACACCCGAAAACTTGCTGAATACGGCCTGGTCTTTTTGTTATTCACCCTGGGTTTAGAATTTTCTTGGCCACAACTTCATGCCATGCGTCGCGCGGTATTAGGTATAGGTGGGACGCAGGTCATCATCACCACGGCTATTGCGGCCGGCATTGCCTACCTGGTAGGTGTGTCGCAACCCGGCGCGATTATCGTCGGTGGAGTGATCGCAATGTCCTCTACCGCCATCGTAATTAAGCAGCTCAGCGAACAATTAGAGATCAACTCTCGCCATGGCAGCCTTGCCACAGGTATCTTGCTGTTTCAGGATTTGGCAGTGGTGGTATTTTTAATTGTGATCCCCACCCTTTCTAGCGGATTAAATCAGGATGTTGCGTTAGATATTACTTTCGCTATCCTAAAAGGCGGCATCATTATGACGCTGATGTACGCCGTGGGGCATTGGCTACTGCGCCCATTTTTTCATGAAATCGTCTCATCGCGCTCCGCCGAACTCTTTACATTGACCGTGCTACTGTTTTCACTTGCCGCAGCATGGTTGACTCAGTATTTCGGCTTGTCGCTCGCCTTAGGCGCCTTTCTTGCGGGCATGATGTTGGGTGAAACTGAATTCCGTCATCAAGTGGATATTGATATACGCCCCTTTCGAGATATCCTGCTTGGTTTATTTTTTATCACCATAGGCATGTTGCTGGACATTTCCACGTTACCGAAGATATGGCCATGGGTACTCCTTATATTGGTTGCCACCATTTTTGGCAAGATGCTTATTACCACATTACTAGTCGCGCTCAGCGGCGCTGAACGCGGCGTTGCACTGCGCACCGGCATTGTGCTCGCGCAAGGGGGTGAGTTCGGTTTTGTATTGCTGTCGCTTGCAATGGAAGACGATTTTTTAACTCCCACGGCAACGCAAATTATGCTGACCGTGGTTATATTAAGCATGGTAACGACACCGTTGTTGGTCCGCTATAACGGTCGCATCGCAAAATTCGTCTTCGCCAAGAGTTATGGGAAAAATCGCCGACAAATTGTTAACAATGTGGCCACCAACGCCGAAAAATTGCAAGATCATATATTGATTTGCGGCTACGGCCGTGTCGGCCAAAATATATCGCGTTTTATTGAAAAGGAAAATCATAAGTATTTTGCGTTGGACTTGGACGCATCGCGCGTAAGAGAAGCGCGCGCAGCCGGACAGATCGTTACCTATGGCGATTCTACTCACCCCAATATATTGGAGGCGGCGGGCTTGCTACGCGCAAAGGCGCTGGTAGTAAGCTTTGACGACCCACTGGCCGCCGAAAAAATAGTATTGGTCGCGCGCAAGGCGCGCAAAGACCTGCCGATCTTGGTTCGCACGCGTGACGATGCCAACCTAGACCGATTGCAGCAAGCGGGGGCCACTGAAATCGTTCCGGAGACGCTAGAAGCAAGCCTCATGCTGGTTTCTAATTTACTGTACCTGTTAAACGTTCCCGTGCGCCGCATTGTAAAGCACATTCAGGAGGCACGTACAGATCGGTATCAATTGCTGCGTCATGTTTTCAAAGGGCAAGATTGGAATGACCTCACTGAACCCGACAGTGCGCGTGTGATGCTGCACGCGGTAACATTGCCCAATAGCGCGTATGCCGTTGGTAAACGTATAAATGAATTGGATTTGAGCAAACGTGGTGTGTCGGTCACGTCGATACGACGCGGCGACGCACACTCTATACGCCCTTTACCTGACTTGGTATTAAGGGCAAACGACGTCGTAGTGCTTTACGGTGATGCGGAAGACTTAGAACATGCTGCAAATGTGTTGCTGCGTGGGCATTGACCCGTCACTTTAGGCGGGTCTATTCGTCCCACGTTTCTTGTGGGTGCGCCCTGCGCCAGCATCAGTGTGCTTCGTCAAGAAGGGTCTGGTCGGCTTATTTTTGGTATACGCCTGCGCATTTAAACCGGTCCCTGCGGGTTGATACAACGGAATTAAATGTTGTTTACCATTGCCGATTAAATCCGCGCGCCCCATGCGTCGTAACGCGTCACGCAACAACGGCCAATTTTCCGCATCATGGTAGCGTAAAAATGCCTTGTGCAGGCGACGCACCCGCATACCCTTCGGAATCGGGATATCATCCGCGTCACGTTTTACCTTGCGCAACGGATTCTTGGACGAATAATACATGGCAGTGGCGGTCGCCATCGGTGACGGCAAAAACGTCTGCACCTGATCTGCACGAAAGCCGTTACGCTTCAACCACAACGCGAGATTCATCATGTCTTCGTCGGTGGTACCGGGATGCGCGGCAATAAAATAAGGAATCAGATATTGTTCTTTACCCGCCTCACGCGAAAACTTATCGAACAAGGTCTTAAAGGCGTAATAACTGCCCATCCCCGGCTTCATCATTTTACTGAGCGGGCCTTCTTCCGTGTGTTCCGGTGCGATCTTGAGATAGCCACCGACATGATGCGTGACCAACTCTTTTACATATTCGGGTGACCTTACCGCCAGGTCATAGCGCAGGCCGGAACCAATCGCGATTTTCTTGATACCAGGCAACGCGCGCGCACGTCGATAAAGTTTAATCAATGGCGCGTGATCGGTGTCGAGATTGGAACAAATCTGTGGATAGACGCACGAAGGTTTGCGGCATGCTGATTCTATTTCGGTGTCTTTGCAATTCAACCGATACATGTTGGCGGTAGGGCCGCCCAAATCGGAAATCACGCCGGTAAACCCAGGCACGGTATCGCGTATCGTTTCAATTTCACGAATAATAGAATCTTCTGAGCGGCTTTGGATAATCCGCCCTTCGTGCTCGGTGATCGAGCAAAACGTACAACCGCCGAAACACCCGCGCATAATTGCTATCGAAAAGCGGATCATCTCGTAGGCAGGGATATTGCGCCCCGCATATCGGGGATGCGGTTGACGGGTAAACGGTAAATCGTAAACGCGATCCAATTCCGGCGTTTCTAATGGAATCGGCGGAGGATTTAACCAAACATCCCGCTCACCATGCCGTTGCACTAATGCACGCGCATTCCCGGGATTTGTTTCCAGGTGTAAAACACGTGACGCGTGCGCGTACAGCACACGGTCGTCGCGCACTGCTTCAAATGCGGGCAAGCGTATTACCTGCTGCTCGCGCGCGTTTGTCGCGCGTTTACCGCGTGCGATTTGTACAATTTGAGTGCTATTGCGTTTGGCTGAAGAAGTCGCGGTAGTTTCTTCGTAGGGTGAGTGCAACGGGTCCACTTGTCCAGGCACGTCCACCTGCGTGGAATCGACCACCTGCCAGGTTTCTGGAATATTTTCAATCACAAATGCGGTGCCACGCAAATCGCGAATTGACTGAATATCCGCACCTGCGGCGAGGCGATGCGACAATTCAACAATCTGACGCTCTCCGTTACCGAACACCAGCAGATCCGCCTTTGCATCCAACAGCACCGAACGTCGCACGGTCTCCGACCAGTAGTCATAGTGTGCGACACGACGCAAGCTGGCCTCTATGCCGCCGATCACGATAGGCACGCCTTTATACGCCTCGCGCGCACGCTGGCTATAGACGATGACCGCGCGGTCCGGGCGCATATTTCCCAGGTCGTCAGGTGTATAGGCATCGTTACTGCGGATTTTGCGATCCGCAGTATAACGATTGACCATCGAGTCCATATTCCCGCTGGTAACCCCAAAAAACAACTTAGGGCGACCGAGGGCCTGAAAATCGGCAGTACTACCCCACGCGGGTTGCGCAATGATGCCTACGCGAAAACCCTGCGCCTCCAAGGTGCGCCCGATAACGGCCATGCCGAAACTGGGATGATCCACATAGGCATCCCCCGTGACTATGATAATGTCGCATTCATCCCAACCCAACGCTTCCATCTCGGCACGCGTTGTGGGCAGAACGGGGGCTGGAGTCAGGCGTTTTGCCCAATACTTACGATAGCTGAAAAGGTCGGGGGCGGTTTGCATAAACAACTGATCGTGGGGCCTAATTTGCGGAAACGAG
>JAOUGF010000087.1 GCA_029857925.1 Gammaproteobacteria bacterium | reverse complement strand
AAAATGGCACGACAAAAAAGACGTTGAACGCATGAATCGGAATCGCCAAGGTTCGGTGCTGGATTTCTTGGAAGACTTCACGCAACGCTTTCCGACCTATGTCGATGAATACGAAACCTTGCTCACGGACAACCGCATTTGGAAACAGCGCACCGTGGGCATCGGCGTGTTGTCGCCCGAGCGCGCGTTACAACTCGGCCTGTCCGGCGCGATGTTACGCGGCTCCGGTATCGCGTGGGATCTGCGTAAAAAGCAGCCGTATGAAGTCTACGAAAAGCTGGATTTTGATATCCCAATTGGTACCAACGGTGATTGCTACGATCGTTATTTGGTGCGTGTGGAAGAGATGCGCCAATCCAATCGCATCGTCAAACAATGTATCGACTGGTTACGCAAAAATCCAGGCCCGGTGATGTTGGAAGACCATAAAATCACGCCGCCGTCGCGCATGAAGATGAAATCAGACATGGAATCGATGATTCATCATTTTAAATTGTTCACCGAAGGTTATTGCGCGCCTGAAGGCGAAGTCTATTCCGCCGTCGAGCACCCCAAGGGGGAGTTCGGCGTGTATTTGATCTCGGACGGCGCCAACAAGCCTTATCGCCTAAAGGTGAAGGCCCCCGGGTTTGCGCATTTATCTGCATTGGACGAGATGTCGCGCGGTCACATGATCGCCGACGTTGTGGCCATCATTGGGACATTGGATGTCGTCTTCGGGGAGATTGACCGCTGATGAAAGCGAACACGTTAAATTTGATTACACCAGAGGCGCGTGCCGAAATCGACAGTTGGATCGCGCGTTACCCGGCGGAACAACGTCAGTCCGCGACGATGCCTGCGTTGCGTATCGTGCAGGACATGAACGGCGGTTACCTCACGCAGGAGTTGATGGATGCCGTCGCGGAATATCTGCATATTCCAGCGATCGCCGCCTACGAAGTCGCGACCTTTTACTCGATGTATGAACACAATCCGGTGGGCCGCCACAAAATAAGCGTGTGTACCAATGTGTCATGCATGTTGTGTGGTTCAGAAGATATCGTAGAATTTTTAGAAAAGCGCCTGGGGGTGAGTCTGGGCGAAACGACCGCGGACGGTCGCTTTACATTGAAATCAGTCGAGTGTTTAGGGGCATGCGGCGGTGCGCCGATGTTTCAGATCGGGCGGCAATATTTCGAGAACCTGACACCCGAAAAGGTTGAGACGATACTCGCGGAATTCCGCTAACCGGCCGACATGGTGAAAAGGTAATTATGGCGAACGAAGTCTGTTTTAGCACATTGCACTTGGATAAACCGTGGACGCTGGAGACCTATCGCAGCCAGGGCGGTTACGACGCATTGACTAAGATATTGCGCGATAAAATCGGCCCGGACGAAATCATTCAGCAGTTGAAGGTTTCGGGTTTGCGTGGGCGGGGTGGCGCGGGGTTTCCAACCGGTCTTAAATGGAGTTTCATGCCACGCAATGCGCCTGGCCAAAAATATATCGTCTGCAACTCCGACGAAGGTGAACCGGGGACATTCAAAGATCGCGATATTTTGCGCTTCAACCCGCATGCGGTGATCGAAGGCATGGCCATCGCGGGTTACACCATAGGCGCGAGCCGAGGTTACAACTATATCCGCGGTGAATTCTGGGAATGTTTCGAGCGTTTTGAAGCGGCCTTGGCGGATGCGCGCGCAGCAGGGCTGTTAGGCGACAATATTTTGGGCAGCGGATTCAATTTCGACGTCAATGTTCATCTTGGTGCCGGGGCCTATATTTGCGGCGAAGAAACCGCATTGTTAGAGTCCATCGAAGGTAAAAAAGGCCAACCACGCTTTAAACCGCCGTTCCCGGCCAGCTATGGATTGTATGGGCGGCCGACCACGATCAACAATACCGAAACCTTGGCGTCGGTGCCTGCGATCATCCGCAATGGCGGCAAGTGGTTCATGGATATCGGCAAACCGAATAATGGCGGGCCGAAAATCTTTTCGGTGTCCGGCCATGTTAAGCGCCCAGGCAATTACGAAGTGCCGCTCGGCACGCCGTTTTCGAAATTACTCGAAATGGCGGGCGGTGTGCGCGACGGCCGCAAATTGAAGGCGGTGATCCCCGGCGGCTCCTCGACCCCGGTCATGCCGGGTGAGCAGATGATGCAGTTGACGATGGACTATGATTCCATCGCCAAGGCCGGTTCGATGTTGGGTGCGGGCTCTGTGATTGTGATGGACGACACCACCTGCATGGTCAAGGTGTTGGCGCGTATTTCACACTTTTATTACGAAGAATCCTGCGGTCAATGTACGCCGTGTCGCGAAGGCACCGGTTGGCTCGCGCGTGTCGTGCACCGCATCGAACACGGCGAGGGCACATTGAAAGACATCGACTTGCTTGTCGATGTGGCCAACAAAATCGAAGGTCACACGATCTGCGCGTTGGGTGACGCCGCCGCGTTGCCGGTGGCCAGTTTCATTAAGCATTATCGGGATGAGTTTGAGTACCATGTCAAACACAAGAAGTGTATGGTCTCGACGAAAGCGGGTGTATAGATGGTTACCATAGAGATAGACGGTAAAAAGGTACAAGCGCGCGACGGCGCGATGGTTATTGAGGCCGCCGATGAGGCAGGCATCTATATCCCGCGTTTTTGCTACCACAAAAAATTGTCGGTCGCAGCGAATTGCCGGATGTGTTTAGTCGAAGTGGAAAAGGCGCGCAAACCCTTGCCGGCGTGCGCGACGCCCGTCACCGAAGGCATGAAGGTCGCGACACGTTCACCGGTGGCGTTGATGGCGCAGAAAGGCGTGATGGAATTTTTATTAATCAATCACCCGTTGGATTGCCCGATCTGCGACCAAGGCGGTGAGTGTGAATTGCAAGACGTGGCGATGGGTTATGGCCGCAGCGAATCACGTTACGGCGAAGATAAACGCGTGGTCAAAGACAAAAATATCGGGCCGTTGATCGCAACGGAAATGACGCGTTGCATACATTGTACGCGTTGTGTGCGGTTCGGTCAGGAGATCGCGGGTATACGCGAAATGGGCGCGACCGGGCGTGGCGAACACACGCAGATCGGCACCTACATTGAGCGCAGCGTCGATTCGGAAATGTCCGGCAATATTATTGATCTGTGCCCGGTGGGCGCGTTGACCTCCAAACCGTTCCGGTTTTCGGCCCGCGCATGGGAAATGCAGCAACGTGACGGTATCGCGGGGCATGATTGTGTAGGGTCAAACATACACCTGCATGTGCGGCGCGGCAAAGTGTTGCGCGTCGCGCCGCGCGACAATGAAAGCATCAACGAATGTTGGATTTCGGATCGTGATCGGTTTAGTTATGAAGGTCTGTATTCCGACGATCGCTTAAACGCCCCGATGATTAAAGAAAACGGTATTTGGCGCGCGGTGGATTGGGAAACCGCGCTGACATTTACGGCCAACGGGCTTAAGAAGGTCGTTAAAACGCACGGCGCGCAGCAAGTAGGCGTGTTGGCGTCTCCGAATGCGACATTGGAAGAGTTATTTTTGTTGCAAAAATGGGCGCGCGGTTTAGGTATCACCAACATCGATCATCGTTTGCGCCAAATGGATTTTACCGGGCAGGAAGACAGCCCGATACTGCCTGGCATGCCAGCGGCCATCGCCGCGCTGGAAACCGCCGATGCAGTACTGTTAGTGGGTTCCAATATACGTAAAGAACAGCCGATTTTGGCGCATCGCTTGCGCAAGGCGGCGTTGCGCGGCGCTCGCGTTTCGGCGATCAACGCGATGGAATATCACTATCCGTTCCCGACACAACATTGCGTGAATATCCATCCCATTGGTATGGTGCATGTGTTGGCGGGGGTTGCAAAGGCGGTTGCAAAACTTGTTAAGGGTGCCGATGCTGAAGGTTTTGACGCGTTGGTAAAAGAAATCAAGGTCGATGAAACCGCGCGCGAAATCGCTGAAAATTTGCTGCAAGGTGAGCGCAAATTCGTGTTGTTGGGTGCGCCAGCGGTGGCACATCCGGCGTATAGCACATTGTTACAGTTGGCGAATTTCATCGCCACACACACTGGCGCGCAATTCGGTGTGTTGCTCGAAGGTGCGAACGGCATCGGTGCGCGCATGGCGGGTGCAATCCCCCATCGCGGTGTCGCGGGTAAGATGATGGAAAAGGCCGGGTTGGACGCGATGACGATGATGAGCGCGCGCCTTAAGGCCTATGTGTTATTGGGCGTCGAACCGGAATTCGATTGCGCACATCCCGGCAACGCGACGGGTGCGATGACTGAAGCGGAATTTGTGATCGCGCTGACTGCTTATCGTACGCCGCATTTTGACAACTATGCGTCCGTGATGCTGCCGATCGCGCAATCAATGGAATCCTCCGGCACCTACATCAACCTTGAAGGTGAGTGGCAAAGTTTTCAGGGTGCGGTGGCACCGCCCGGCGAGGCGCGCCCGGCGTGGAAAATATTGCGTGTTTTAGGTGACAGTTGCGGACTGTCAGGTTTCGACTATATGGCGGCGGACGAGGTGTTGGCGGAAATTCGCGCGGCGTCGTTTGCAGTCACACCGAGCACCACCATGGCGTGGCGTTGTCCAGAAACATTGGGTTTACCGCAGGCGCAATTAACGCGAGTCGGCGATGTGCCCATTTACGCCGTTGATGCACTGGTTCGGCGTGCGGCCTCCTTGCAGCGCACCAAGGACGCGATTGTAGTCGGCGCCTATTTGCATCCGGTGTTCGCAAAGCGTTCGAATCTGGTGGAAGGGAACAATGTCACTGCGCGACAGGGTGAGGCCAAGGCGGTATTGCCGGTCATTTATGATGAACGTGTACCCGAAGCCTGTGTATATATTCCGGCGGCGTTGAATGGTGCTGAAACCTTAGGTTTTGCCTATGGCAGTGTCGAATTGACGCCCGCGTGATCACATGAATGATGACGAGAGCTTTGCATGATTGAAACCATGTTACAAACAGGAATGAATGTGTGGGCGGATGTGCCCCCGGCGTTGCAGGTGGTGTTGTGGACGCTGGTAAAAATGCTTGCCTTGGTATTGCCGTTAATGGGGGTCGTCGCCTATCTAACATTGGCTGAACGCAAAGTCATAGGCTATATTCAGATCCGCGTGGGGCCGAATCGAGTAGGACCGCGCGGCTTCGGTCAACCGATCGCTGATGCGTTGAAATTAATTATGAAGGAATTGATCATTCCTTCCAGCGCCAATCGTTTCCTGTTTTTGCTGGCACCGTTAGTGACACTTGCACCGGCATTGGCGGCGTGGGCCGTAGTGCCGATGTCGGATGGTTTGGTGTTGTCCAATATCGACGCCGGTTTATTGTACATTCTTGCAATGACCTCGGTTGGCGTATATGGCATTATCATCGCCGGCTGGGCGTCAAACTCAAAATATTCTTTCTTGGGCGCAATGCGCTCCGCGGCGCAGATCGTGTCTTATGAAATCGCAATGGGCTTCGCACTGGTCGGTGTATTGATGGCGGCGCACAGCCTAAACTTGACGGCGATCGTCAAGGCGCAGGAAGGCGGGTTGTGGAACTGGTATTGGTTGCCGCTGTTTCCGTTGTTTTTGGTATATTTCATCGCGGGCGTGGCCGAAACAAATCGTGCCCCGTTTGATGTCGCTGAAGGCGAATCCGAGATTGTTGCGGGGTTCCACGTCGAATATTCAGGCATGTCATTCGGTCTGTTTATGTTGGCGGAATACATCAATATGGTATTGGTCGCGATTCTCACTTCTATCATGTTCTTAGGGGGCTGGTTGTCACCCTTTGATGGCATACCCTGGATTGAAGATTGGATGGGCGGTTCCAGCATATTCTGGTTGATAGGCAAGGCTGCGTTCTTCTTGTTCATGTACCTGTGGATGCGCGCGACGTTTCCGCGTTATCGCTACGACCAGATTATGCGCTTGGGTTGGAAGGTGTTTATCCCTATCACTATCGTATGGTTGTTGGTGGTGGGAATGCTCGTAATGGGCCAAGTCGGCCCCTGGTTTGATTGACGGACGAGGAGACGGCCATGAACGCCATAGTCCGCTATTTTAAGAGTTTGTTGTTGTGGGAACTGCTCGTAGGGTTGCGCCTGACGGGACGGTATTTTTTTGCGAAAAAAATTACCATTCAATACCCGGACGAGAAGACACCGTTGTCTCCGCGTTTCCGCGGCTTGCATGCGTTGCGTCGTTATCCAAACGGTGAAGAACGTTGTATTGCGTGTAAATTGTGTGAAGCGGTTTGCCCCGCGTTGGCGATCACTATCGAATCGGAGCAACGCGCCGACGGCACGCGACGCACAACCCGCTACGATATCGATTTGTTTAAGTGTATATTCTGCGGGTTCTGCGAAGAAAGTTGCCCCGTGGATTCGATCGTCGAGACGCGCATGTTTGAATATCATTTCGAGAAACGCGGCGAAAATATTCTGACCAAAGATAAATTGTTGGCGATAGGTGATAAGTTTGAAACGCAAATCGCTGCGGATCGGGCCGAAGATGCGCGGTATAGATAACCAAGGGTGTAAATAAGGTTTGTATGATGATACCTGATATTATTTTTTACATTTTCGCGACCGTCCTGGTGCTCACCTCGTTGATGGTCGTGGTGGTGCGCAATCCGGTGCATGCGGCGCTGTTTTTAATCCTGGCGTTTTTCACGAGCGCGTGCATCTGGGTGCTGTTAGAAGCCGAATTCCTTGCCATCACCTTGGTGTTGGTGTATGTAGGCGCGGTCATGGTGTTATTTTTATTTGTCGTGATGATGTTGGATATCAATCTGGCACCGATGCGCGAAGGGTTTGCTAAAGCGTTACCGGTGGGAATGGCTGTCGCGATCCTGATGTTTGTAGAATTGATGTTAATCTTAGGGCCGAGCCGGTTTGGTATTAATATCATCCCGACGCCGAACACGCATGATGCCGGATATAGCAACACCAAGGAATTAGGTAGGATCCTGTATACGCAATATGTCTATCCGTTCGAGATTGCGGCGGTGATATTATTAGTCGCGATCGTCGCGGCGATCGCGCTTACAATGCGCGCACGTCGTCAAAGTAAATATGTGCGCCCTGAGCAACAGGTGAACGTCAAACGCAACGATCGCTTGCGCATTGTCAAGGTTGAATCAGAACAGCGTACGCGCTGAGTGTTTTTAGGGGGGGGCATGGTTTCACTTTCGCATTATCTTATCTTGGGCGCGGTGCTGTTCGCGATCAGTATCGCCGGTATTTTTATCAATCGGAAAAATATCATCATTTTGTTGATGGCGATTGAATTGATGTTGTTGGCGGTGAATATGAATTTCATCGCGTTCTCGCACTATCTACAGGACACTGCGGGTCAGGTGTTTGTATTTTTCATATTGACAGTGGCGGCGGCGGAAGCGGCCATCGGTTTGGCGATCCTGGTGTTGTTGTTCCGCAACCGCGCCACGATCAATGTGCAAGATATCGACTCGTTGAAGGGCTAAAAGGGCGCATCGCATGAGCAAGATTTATCTCGCAATCGTTCTGGCGCCGCTGATCGGTTCTATCCTCGCCGGATTATTTGGCCGCCAAATCGGACGCACGGCCTCGCATTGGGTCACCACGTTAGGCGTGGCAGTGTCCTGTTTGTTGTCCTTTGTGGTGTTTAAACAGTTTGCGTTTGACGGCATGGAGGCGTACAACGCCACCGTGTATAACTGGGCGGTCAGCGACGGCATACACTTTGAAATCGGATTTCTGGTCGATAAACTTACCGCGCTGATGTTGGTGGTAGTGACCTTTGTGTC
>JAOUGF010000086.1 GCA_029857925.1 Gammaproteobacteria bacterium | reverse complement strand
CGGCGGTGTTTCGTTGCGCGCCGGGGATGGCGTGATACATTCCTGGTTGAATCGCATGATCCTGCCGGATAGCGTAGGCACGGGCGGTGATTCGCACACGCGCTTTCCGATAGGCATTAGTTTCCCCGCCGGGTCCGGCCTGGTGGCGTTTGCAGCCGCGTTGGGCGTAATGCCGTTGGATATGCCGGAATCGGTGTTGGTGCGCTTTAAAGGCAAGATGCAGCCGGGTATTACGTTGCGCGATTTGGTCAACGCGATTCCCTATGTCGCGATACAAAAAGGGCTGTTGACAGTCGAAAAGAAAGGTAAGAAAAACGTCTTTTCCGGGCGCGTATTGGAAATCGAAGGCTTGCCGGATCTCAAAGTCGAACAGGCGTTTGAGTTCGCCGATGCGTCCGCGGAGCGTTCCGCCAACGGCTGCACGGTGCGTCTGAACAAAGAACCCATCATAGAGTTTTTGCAATCCAATATCACCTTGCTCAAATGGATGATAGACGGTGGTTACGGCGATCGTCGCACGTTGGATCGTCGTATTGCGGCGATGGAATCATGGTTGGCCAAACCGGAGTTGTTGCAGCCCGAAGCTGATGCGGAATATGCAGAGATTATAGAGATTGATTTAAATCAAATAACGCAACCCTTGTTGGCATGTCCGAATGATCCTGACGACATCAAACCGTTGTCGGACGTGGCGGGTGATCACGTCGATGAGGTGTTCATTGGGTCGTGCATGACCAATATCGGACACTATCGCGCGGCGGGAAAAATTTTGGAGGATGTCGCCAACGTGCCGACGCGTATGTGGATCGTACCGCCGACACGCATGGATCAACACCAATTGATTGAAGAAGGCTATTACAGCATCTTCGGCAAGGTGGGCGCACGCACGGAGGTGCCTGGATGTTCGTTGTGTATGGGGAATCAGGCGCGCGTGCAAGAGGGCGCGACGGTGGTCTCCACGTCTACGCGTAATTTCCCGAATCGTATGGGGAAAGATACGCGGGTCTACCTCGCCTCGGCGGAATTAAGCGCGGTCGCCGCACGTCTAGGAAAATTACCGACAATCGCCGAATATCAACAATTCGCGGCGAAGATCACCCCGTTGGCAGCAAATATTTATCGCTATTTGAATTTTAATCAGATCGAGAGTTATATGGCCTCCGCCGCCAAGGTGATTCCCATTGCACCGACGAAATAGTATTTGTTGCAATCTGGTAAGTGAACCGTTATTGAATGGCATAGGCGTACATAGAACGTAAAATTTTGAGGAGGCAAATTCGTGGGCGCTCAGTGGAAAGCAAAAGGCAGGGAAGAGGCGGCCAATGCCAAAGGCCGTGTCTTTACAAAGTTGGCAAAAGAAATCATGGTCGCGGCACGCGCAGGCGCCGAATTGGACATGAATCCACGGCTGCGTTTGGCGATAGAGCAGGCGAAAAAGGCCTCCATGCCCAAAGACACGATCGAACGCGCGATAAAAAAAGGCGCGGGCTTGCATGACGAGGGTGTGCATTATGATAAATTGACTTATGAAGGTTTTGCGCCACACCGTGTGCCCGTGATTGTGGAATGTCTCACCGACAATTCCAACCGCACGGTCACCAATATCCGCATCCTGTTTCGCAAAGGGCAGTTGGGCGCGGCGGGTTCCGTGTCCTGGGATTTTGATCACGTCGGCATGATCGAGGCATGGCCTGAAAAACCCGATGCGGATGCCGATTTGGCGGCGATAGAGGCGGGTGCGACTGACTTGGAAGCAGGCGAAAACGGATCGGCCGCCACGTTTTATACGGCGACTACCGATCTCGATGCGGTGAGCCGCGCATTGCCGAACTATGGATTCGTCGTGCAGTCTGCGCAATTGATTTATCGCCCCAAAAACCCGATGACGTTGGGGGACGCGGAACGCGCCGAGGTCGAGGCCTTTTTAGAGGCAATCGACGCCGACGATGATGTGCAGAACGTATTTGCGGGATTAGCAGGCTAGAGTCAGGGGGGGATGTAAAACTACATCCCCGTCTTAAACGTGTCCGATTCCGTGGCCCCGCTGGCGCGCACTTGTTTCAGCGCCACCGCGTATTCCTTTAGTATGCCTAAACTCCATGTCAGGCGTTCGCGATAATACGCGTCTGCTTCGGCGTCGTTGGTGGCGGCGTCCGCGTTCAGCACTTTGTCTACGCGCCGTATGATGACGTGTTCGGGGATGTAACAAATACGATTATTCTTGTAACTGCTCATGCGTAATTCCGCGACAGGGTATGCGCCCGACGCATCCGTGCTGGTCACGGTAACAATCAACGCAGGTTTGTGGCCCAACTCACGTTTACTGAATAGCAGAAAAAAATTTTTAAGCCCCGCCGGGACTTGGCCGTGCCACTCGGGTGACACGATGACAAAGGCATCCGCTGCGACCAAATGCTCCTTTAAAGGCTTCAAGATGTCCCAACGGGCGTCGCCGTCCCATACCCCTTGGTCCCAAAACGGAAGCGGGTTTCCCGCCAAACTGTATAGCCATGTGTCGAGCTGATAGCGCTCCCCGCACATTTTTTGTACTGCGCGCGCGACCTTTTCGCTTTGTGATTGGGTGCGGTGACTGCCGCTAATAATTGCGATTTTCATGTTCGATCCTGATTTGATGGATTATTTCTCTGCGAATTGCGCCTTTTTTTGCACCAACTTACCGATTTGAAAGTCATGCATCGCGATTTCAATCTCGGCGCGTGTATTCATCACAAAGGGACCGTATTGCACGATGGGTTCACCGAGCGGCAAGCCCATGACCAAGATACATCGCGCGTCTTGATCCGGCGCCGTCATCGTCAAGCTATCGCCTCCGTCAACGATCGCCAATTGGTGTTGCGGCAGTGTTTGCGTATCGAGCGCGGCCGCGCCTTCAAACACGTAGACAAAGCCCCGCATGTTTGGATTAACCGCAGTGGAAAACGTGCGGCCTTTTGTGAGCGCAATATCGAAATACAAGGCCTGTGTGTTAGGGTCGTTCACCGGCCCGCGTATGCCTTGGTACTCGCCCGCGATAATGCGCACTTCGATTCCGGCGCTGGTGTGCATCGGAATACCTTCTGGCGAGATTTCCTGATAATCCGGATCGCTCATTTTTTCGCGCGCGGGAAGGTTGATCCACAGTTGAAACCCGCGCATTAGTCCGTCGGATTGCTGCGGCATTTCTGAATGGATAATGCCACTCGCCGCCTTCATCCATTGTGCGCCGCCGGCGCGCAAATCCCCGCGATTGCCCATGCTATCCTGGTGCAGCATGTGGCCATTCAACATATAAGTGACGGTCACAAAGCCGCGGTGCGGGTGGCTAGGAAAACCCGCAATATAGGCGTCTGGATCATCGCTATTAAAATGGTCCAGCATCAGAAACGGGTCTAAGTTCCGTAGGGCAGGTGTGCCTATGGTACGGTGTACCGTAACACCTGCACCCTCTGAAACGGCGATGGCAGGCACCAGGCGCTCAATGCGGCAAGCGGGCATATAAACTCCAGGGAGGTGTAGCGGCAGAATATTGGTATATTGTCCGCAGATTTGGTCTACGTTGCAAGTGTTTGTGCCGCATCCGGGTATTAGGCTGCCGAAATGTGTGGACACAATAGATCTAACGCGGCCAGTAACTCGTTAATCTTTACGGGTTTGGTTATATAGTGTTTAAAACCGGCTTTTAACCCCTTTTCTATGTCTGCGGGCATCGCATCGGCGGAGAGTGCGATCACCGGAATATTGGCCGTTATCGGGTTGTTTTTTAGCGCATTCAGCACCGCGAAGCCGTCCATGCCAGGCAGGTGTATGTCTAATAATATGACATCCGGTTTTTGTGTAATCGCCATTTCTAGCCCTTGTTCGCCGTGCACGGCGGAGAGCAGCTGCAGTTGCGGGCGGCTACGGAAAACCGCCTCAATCACGCGCATATTCGCTGGGTTATCTTCTACATATAACACACGTCGTTGTGGCGATTTTTGTTGAGGCAGCGTGTCCATCAAGTCCTCCTGCAATGAAAGGGTCGGTGATAGTGCAATGGGTAATTCAATCCAAAACGTAGAGCCTACACCCTGTTCGCTCTCGGCACCTATTTTTCCGGCCATCAATTCTGTAAGTTGTTTAGTCAGCGCCAAACCTATGCCCGTACCGTCTATCACCGTATTTTCCGCGCCTAGGCGTTCAAAGGGCGTAAAGAGATGTTTAAATTTGTCTTTGGGGATGCCGATGCCGTTATCCTTGACACTGATTCGCATATAACCATTGTTAACGTTACAGCGCACCTCGATCTCTCCGTTTACTTTGTTATATTTGGTCGCATTCGCAAGCAAATTGACCAAAATTTGTCGCAGCCGCGTATGGTCGGCCAATACGTATTGGCCTGTTTGGCACACGTTCGTAAACTTGATGTGTTGCTCACGCATCAACGGGGCCATAATCTGCGCCACTTGCTCTACAATCAACGCGGGGTCCACCGGCACCACGACGATCGCTAGCTTTCCTGCCTCTATGCGGGAAAGATCCAATAATTCATTGATGAGTTCCAGCAGATGATCACCCGCGCGAATGATTTCATGTGCGTATTCCAATTGCGTGGGCGTAGGGTCTTCCGTTTCGATCACCTGCGCGAATCCTAGTATGGCGTTCATAGGCGTGCGCAGTTCATGTGACATTCTGCCTAAAAATTCGGATTTTGCGTTGGACGCCTCTTCCGCGCGTTTCAATGCCTCGCCCAATTCAGCGGTGCGCGCCTCGACGCGGGATTCTAAGGACGCATTTAGGCTTGCCAGTTGTTCTTTGCTCTTGCGCAGTTCTTCCAAGGTTTCAATACGGTCTGTGATATCTTGAACGGTGCCTACGGATCGCAATGGTTTTCCATTCGCCGCATAAAAGGTTTCGCAACTTTCCGATACCCATTTGATTTGACCACTTTCCATTTTTAGACGATGCGTGATTTCGTAGGGCTTTTTTGTGACAACGGAATTGGTATAGGCCTTATTGACCGCCTCTCGGTCGTCAGGGTGTATCGCGTTTAGAAAGGCGTCATACGACGCGCCAAATATCTTTTGGTCGATTTCAAAAATGTGAAATATTTCATCTGACCACACTAACACGCCGGAGACTAAATCGAGTTCCCACGAACCGATCTTCGCCAAGCGCTGGGCCTCGTTGAGTCGCGTATAGGCGATATGCGCAATGTGCTCATTGGCCTTGAGCTGCGAGAGATCGATGATCGATGCCATAAAGGCCGTAAGTTGATTGTTGGCATCCAGCACACGTTGCGCCGCAACCCGTACGATCAATGGCTCACCGTCAAATGTCTTGCCTTCAATCTCGCCGTCCCAAGCGCCAGAGGTTGTTAGCTGCCGCATGATAGTTTTAGATTGATCTGTATCCTGGCAGAGATTGCAAATATTTAGCCCCGTCACTTGGTCTAAATTGTTGTACCGCCATAACTTGATAAAGCTTTGATTCGCGTAATAGATCTTCCCTTCAGTGTCGGCGAGTACGATGGCGTTAATAGAGGAGTTAATCGCGTTTTCCAAGATCAGACGGTGACGCTCATGCGTCTTTGCGGGGGTGATATCGGTGACACTGCCGGTGTATCCGATGATTTCATTGTTTTTATTTCGGATGGGTAAGCATAACCCGTAGACCCACACGATGGCGCCGTCAGGTTTCTTAAAACGATACTCCAAGTGAAAATCTTTGTCGCCGTCTACGAATTCTTGCCAGGCGAGAAAGACTTTTGCACGGTCGTCGGGGTGCATTGCATGCGCCCAGCCGTCACCCAAGGCTTGTGTGGCGTTCAGGCCGGCCAGCTCACACCATTTGGTATTTACAAACGTGCAGTTTCCTTTGGCGTCAGTTTCAAAAATACCCACCGGCGAAGTGGAAACAACAGTCGTAAGGCGTAACTCACGGTCATTCAACGTGGCCTGTAAAACGCCGTAGTTGCGTAGGTATAGCCACCCGCCAATGGCAAGTAATGACGTAAACGCTAGCAGGAATTCTAGGGGGGTATGGTACGCGGAATCATTGTCAATAAAAAATATCAATATCGCATTTATCGCCAGGGCGGCTATCACCGGGCCGAAAAATTTAATAAGGGACAGTTCGCGTAACATGCCTGGCATAGTATTCCTAAACCCATCCTGCTAAACACAAAATACCTACAGAAAAAATAAAAACGGAACCGACAGTAACAGCAAATGAAGAAATAGGCACTTGTTCGATCCATCACCGCTGGCGCCTTTTCATGTATAGTGCGCGGCGAATAGTTGCATATTACTCTATCGTAGCGGCATGCATATGTCATTATTTTTGAAATAAAGCAAAAAATTAACAATTTATTACAATCGCAAATTGACGTTTAACCTGATCACTTATTAATGGGTACCTCTAAAAATTCGATCAGGGGATGCAGCGCTAGGCGGAAAGGGGCGAAAAAGTGTAGCCTGACGGAAAAAATGCGACAATTTTACAATGAAAATGCGACGGCCAAAAATACCATTTTTACGAGTACCTTGCTAGTATGTCGTACCTGCCCCGATCATACACCGCTAACCTCGGCTGACCGATCTACTACAGGCGGCGGCACAGCTACCTTGGGCGGCTGCGCGGCGGCGTGAAGTGCGTTTGCCACCCTCACCAAATCCGGCAGTTCGTGGCCGCTGATATGATGTGTGGCACGGTTGAAAAACTCCAGGGCTTTATGTGCGGTTTGTTGGTCCATTACATTGCCTCCAGGGCTGATAATCGAAGATTAAGTTCTTGAATTGCGCGGACGATGACGGGTATTAATTTGCCGGGGGTCGCCTCCAGTTTGTCGGGGTTATCTTCTAACACCAACCCCATCCAAGGAGCCCCTGCGTCCTCTTGGGCTGTCCGCAACTCTTGCGCAATAAATCCAGGCTCGAACTCATCTGTTACACGAGCGCCGTCTCGTGTATGCCATTTAAACTTGACTGGACGCAGGCGCGAAATAAAATCCGTTCCGATCCCGATGTCTGTGATGTCTGCTTTGTCTCGCGCGTCGGATAGCGCTGTGATGGTTGTTACTGCGCAGCGCAACGATGTGATGCTCGCGTTACCTAATGTGATTTGATTAGAGATCGTCGTGGTGCTTGATTGTGCGTTGTACCCTAAGCACGTGGTGTTAGCACCGCCTTGACTTTTACCGGCTGTGTATCCTAACGCGGTGTGATTGTCTCCGGTTCCGCCCGCATCGTAGCCTACTATAGTGTTATTGCTGCCAAATGTGCTCCCCGCCGCACTGGTGCCGACCGCGACATTATAACCGCCCGTAGTATTCGCCCCGAGGGCGCCACCACCGACAGCGACGTTACTAGAACCCGTAGAGTTTATGGCTAAAGCATTCCAGCCGACCGCAGTGTTGGCGGGTCCAGTGGTGTTCGCGCTTAACGCACCAGTACCGATCGCGGTGCCACGAAAACCAGTGGTGTTGACAGCCAACGCATTGCGACCGACTGCTGTACATTCGTCTCCGGTTGTAATCGCTCCTAACGCACCTGAGCCTACTACCGTGTTCGTGATAATCGCACCAGCGCCTTTTCCGACGCGTACAGTGTTGATGGTCAAATCACCACTTGCATCATAATACGGTATCGTCCCGGCAGTCGTGCCAACGTGGTACCCATCAACCATGTCCGCAGATTTACCTGCAAGCGCAGCCGGTATCTGCGCCAACGGCACCAACGCGCTTGCATCAAGTTTAAGCACGTTATTCGCAGCCGTTCCGGCGTGCGCGCCGTCCACCGTGTCCGCGTCCTTACCCGTCAGCGTCGCCGGAATATTCGCCAACGGCA
>JAOUGF010000085.1 GCA_029857925.1 Gammaproteobacteria bacterium | reverse complement strand
AACATGTAAACAGTACGACTGTAGAGTTTTTGCCGCTACGCAGGATATGGCGTATGAAGAAAGCCCCGCCATCAAAGAAAGAATTAAAACATGGAGGTTTAAATATTCGACAAATAAGAGCGTCGAGGCGCAACAGGCGGTCAACGTCGCTATCAAGTTTTTAGCTGATAATGCGACGCGGTTTCCAAAGGGTGTGGTGCCACGAACTCTCCCACAACGCGCCGTCATGGCGATTCGTATCCACACAGAGTTTATTGGTTACAAAAATGAAATGGATAAGGAAATCGGGTTATTAATAGATAAAATTACGTTGAAATTAAGTGGTTGAAGATGTCTACACTGCTTGTTTTTTGACACTGTGCGCCCCTTGTGCAAAAATGAGCTTAACGTCGCCAGAATGGTGTTTAGTGTGCAGGAATTAGCTGTTAGGTGTTGTGCTGTTTTTTTGTTTCTAAAATGGAGGAGTGCGCTATGAAGACTATGACCTGCACGCAACTGGGCGGTGCATGTGAATTGGCATTTCAAGCCGATACTTTTGAAGAGATTGCAGAAATGAGCAGGCGGCATGGGATGGAGATGTTTAAGAAACAAGATGAGGCACACTTGAAGGCGATGAATAAAATGCAGTCACTCGCGAAGGTGCCAGGGGAAATGGAGAGGTGGTTTGAATCCAAGCGTGCGGAGTTTGATGCATTGTCGCAGGGTAATTAATAGCGAAGCGAACGGCACGTCTTCCTTAAAATTACGAAAGTGAACGACGGTACGAACTAGTAAGCGTTGCTACCCGTTATAGGGTAAATGCGCTAAACTTAGCCATCCAAATTATCATAGGAATCTAGTCAGGATGCACATCGCAAAGACAGTGACTCAATTTGTACTCGTGGTTGCGATATTTACGTTCGCGTCCGGGTGTGCGTCACAGCAGAGCATTCCTTCGGGTTCGCGCATTGATCGTGTCGCTGCGGGGAGTGGTGTAGATGGTAGGTTGATCGCCAAAACCGCGACAGTTGACATAGAGGTCGAAGATATTCAGTCCTTGGACGAGAAAATTCGTTCAGTTGTTAAAAATAATGGAGGTTATTTAATTTCTAGCCGTTTGAATTCCAGCCATCGTTATAATGCCAAAATAAAGGTACCAGCAAAAGAACTTGAGTCAACAATGAACCTGCTCGCCGGCCTAGGAAAAGAGCGGTCGCGCACTATTGAAATGTCTGACGTGACCGAAGATGTTGTTGACTCTGAGGCAGAGTTGACTAATTTGGTGTCGTTGCGAGGTCGTGCGCGGGAATTGCTTGCAAAGGCAACTACAGTGGATGAGATACTTAAAGTTGAGACTGAGCTAAATCGAATTCAAACAAGAATAGATACTATAAACGGGAGATTGAAGGCGTTACACAATCAGGTAGACATGTCTTTGCTAAGCGTTTCGGCGTCAGAGCATAGAGTTTACGGTCCGCTTGGTTACCTTGGCATCGGGCTGTGGTGGGTGGTAGAAAAATTGTTTGTTATTAAGTAATGAAAAAGCAAATTACTAGATTAAATCTGAATCTGATGCGCTAGTGTATATAACCAGTTTTGGTTGGATCGTCCGGTCGAGTTTCATATTCAAAAATCGGCGCTAGTTATAGAAGAACACTTGCGCGGCGACAATAGGGTGTATGGATAGTACCAGAAAGGAGTGGATATGAAAAAACCTAATCACTTTTACCGTATTACTATGTTGATTCTCTGCGTTTCTATCGTGGCGTGCGCGACTCCGACGCGTCCCCCTGCGGTTGCGTTAAAAAAATTCTCTGAACCGGCCCCGATTATTAATTTTCAAGTTGTCAGTACCGACGGCGTTGACGGTGTGCATGCGGTGTACAGAAGCGGCCAGCCCAAAGGTGACGCAGATTGGGCCTATCTGCAAAAGATAGGGGTCAAAACGGTCGTCAAGCTCAATGAGTATGCGAGCGAGGTAGACGCATCCGAGGAATTGCGCGCCGCCAAATTGCACAATATTAATGTCATTCCCATTTATATGCCCCCGGAAGATTTTCCGAAAAACCTAAACCTGTGGGCGCACCCTGAAGAAAAGGCGATCATGAAAGCCGTAGAAGCGCTGGAGAACAATGAAAATCTGCCCGTTTTAGTGCATTGTAGTCACGGCAAAGACCGTACAGGATTAGTCGTTGCAGTGTACAGTGTACGCAATAAGAATTATTGCAAGGACGCGGCGATTAATGAGATGAAATATTACGGAACCAACAACTTATTGTTCGGGCTCAAACCCATGCTGGATAGTCCGAGTGTCGTTCAATCTGCTGGATGCACCCATGAATTTACGGATCAGCAGAGATAGATACACCAAACTTTATATATGATTTCACGGCGATATTTCAGCGCAAGTATAGTCGCCCAGTAATCCAGTGGATTGCAGAATAGCCACATTCTAGGCAAAAAATGGTATTCTGCCGCGAGAAAGGGGGGTAAACTATTAATAAAATTACTCAACCAGCCGGAATAGTATGATTAGTCTTACTATTAATGGGAATCCAGTCCAGGTGCAGGACGACGCGACACTGCTTGATGCGGTGAGGCAAGCGGGTGCGTATGTCCCTACGTTGTGCCACTATCCTCGTCTACCTTCGCATGCCGTGTGCCGTATGTGCCTCGTAGCGGTTAACGGAAAGGCGCAACCTGCCTGTGTCACACCAGCGAGTGATGGCGATGATGTAGAAACCGATACCCCGGAATTACAGGAGTTTCGAAATACTAATGTTCAGTGGTTGCTGGCGCGGCATCCGAATGACTGTATCCGTTGCGAAGTCAACGGCGCGTGCAAATTGCAACAATGGGTTAGTGAGTACCAATTGGAAGATCGCTGGGGAAATATACCGCGCGGTTCAACAGAACATCCTGAACATAGATTGACCGATCATACCTCGCCGAGCATCTGGCGCGATTTATCGAAGTGCATCGAATGCGGTTTATGTGTCGAGGCGTGCGGTGATGCGGGACAGCGACAATACGTGATTGGGTTTGCGGAGCGGGGTGGAGGCCGTTTGCCCGTCACCGTTTTTGACCAGTCCTTAGCGGATACAAAGTGCATCTCGTGCGGTCAGTGTACGTTGGTGTGCCCTACTGGCGCGTTGATCGAGTCGCCGCATTGGCACGACGTGCTACACACGCTCGATGCGCGTAGGCGTCGTTCTGCCGTGCAGGTCGCGCCGGCGACACGTATTGCGATAAGCGAAGAATTCGGCATGCATCCCGGCACGGTGAGTACCGGCAGGCTGATTAACGCATTGCGTAGACTCGGTTTCGACTATGTATTCGATACCAATTTCGCGGCCGATTTGACGATCATGGAAGAAGCCACAGAGTTTCTGGCGCGTTTGAAAAAACGCACTCAGTTACCTCTCTTTACATCCTGCTGCCCGGGATGGGTCAATTGGGTGGAGATCAACCGCCCGGATTTGTTGCCGCATCTAAGCACAACAAAATCACCGCAACAAATGCATGGCGCGCTGACGAAACGCGGTGTCTTCGCACGTTCATTGGGCACGGACTTCGCGGTAGGTGACACTGAACCCTATGTCGTCAGCGTGATGCCGTGCACGGCCAAAAAAGATGAAGCGATGCGTCCAGGCGTCGCCGGTGACATCGATCACGTACTCACGACACGCGAGCTCGCGCGCATGATCCGTGCGCGCGGCATTGCGTTTGGCGCGCTACCGGAAGACGGCACGTTTGATAATCCCCTCGGGGAAAGCACTGGTGCGGGACAAATATTCGGCGCGTCGGGCGGCGTGATGGAGGCCGTGTTGCGCACCGCAACGCACTTCATCGGCGCGGAAGACACGCTACCGTTGGAGTGGCATGAACTGCGTGGCGTAGGCAAGGGCGTAAAAAGCGCGGAGGTTCCCGGTATAGGTAAGGTCGCAATTTGCAATGGTATCGCCGCTGCTCAGCAATTACTAGAGACAGAGTCGTGGCGAGAAGAATTCGTCGCGATCGAGGTGATGGCCTGCGTGGGCGGGTGTCTGGGTGGGGGCGGCGAACCGAAGTCCATGGATCCACACATCCTTGAAACGCGTATGCAAGCGATATATCAGGTGGACAAAACTGCGCGACGTCGACGCTCCTATGAAAATCAAGATGTGCAAAAACTGTATGCGACCGAGTTAACGGCACCAAATTCCCCGCAGGCTCACGCATTGCTGCACACCCACTATGCCGCGCGAAACTCTAAGCGGTCGCTATTGATGCGTTTTCTTGATTGTGTGGACAGGCGCGATGGTCACGGCGCGGCCGGTTTGTTTCATCCGGATGCGGTATGGGTTACGGCGTCTGCGTTCGGTGACCTACTCGGTGCTGGCAATATCGCGGCATTTATTAATTCCCGTTTGCCTCCGCGCAAGTACGGCCCGGCCTATCTGCGACACCGCATGGAATCCAGTTCGGATATAGACGATCTTACCGTCATAACCCCTGGGGGGGAGCGCTGCAGGTTTAATTTGGAATTGGATGTGATACCGGAGGGTGAACAAACCAAGCCTGTGATGAGATCGCTGGTGCGTGTCCTTTTGTGATGTATCAATACTTGCTTGTGGTTTTTTTGTAAGGGGACCTCTAAAAATTCGTTCAGGGGATGCAGCGCTAGGCGGAAATGGGCGAAAAAGCGCAGTTTACACCTTGCCTCAAACGCCTGGCATATCTGAGCATTTTTCGAGCCTTTTCAACGACGCGATGCGCCGCTCAGCGAATCTTTAGAGGTTCCCTTAATATTGTTTCAGTAAATGAGCAAACATAGCGGGGGGATATTTAGAGTAGTATGACGCCAATAATTAGAGTCGCGACTGTGTCGGATGCCAGTGCAATTTGCAACCTGTTGATTCGATCAATTCGTGAACTGTGTATCGCAGACCACCACGGCGATGAGCGGGTGTTGTCTGTCTGGTTGGAAGGTAAAACGCCTGAAAAGATGGCGCAGTGGATCGCGTCGCGAGAAATTATTACGATCGTTTGCACATTAAACGAGAGTGTGGTAGGCGTAGCGTCTATCGGTTTGGACGGTTACGTGCACCTCTGTTATGTAGACCCAGACCATATCGGCAAGGGCATAGGCCAAAAAATGTTGCTTGAATTGCTAAGAATTGCGAAAGTTCATCAGAATGATACGCTGAGACTTATCAGCACCGCGACGGCACGCGCGTTTTATCAAAAAAATGGCTTTATAGGCAGTGGCAAACCTACCCGTTGTTTTGGAATACCGGGTTATCCTATGTCCAAGGATGTGAATTTCCCTGTGCGCGGTTGATCGACCATTACGGGACAGGTAGGGCGTTAGAGGGTGTCTAGGCGCGGCAATGTAAAAAACTGGGTAAACATATTTTATTGCTTGAAGATGAGTATCGATAATCAATTTGGAGCACGCATCGTGATTGCTAAGGTTGCCGTATTTGGAATACTGAGATTTCCACCCGAAACAGTGCAGGATGTTCTTCCTCATTTACGTGTGCTGGTTGAAACGACCTATAAGAACGATGGCTGCATCGTCTATGATGTTGCGCTGGACCCCTTCGACGCCGGTCTGATTCGTTTCTCAGAATTGTGGCCAGACCGGGAAAGTCTGAACAAGCATCTCGTTGCGCCACATATAGAACCATGGCGGGCCGCCGCACGCGCGTGCGGTTTGTTAGAAAGAAAATTCTTTTCCTACAACCTTGCCAGCGAGGCTATAGCGGTCTAAGTCTCACTGCAAGCGTATTGATTCAATAATCATCTATCGACTATCATTGGTATTCGATGCTTTGTGTTCATGCTGCGAATTTTTCCACACTTGCGATATACTTATGACAATTTTAATCGTTCCAACCGCGCAGATGTATTTTGACGGTTTGTGGCATGCCTTGGATGCGGTTGCCCGTGAAAGGCGCTTTTTGGCCTTTACGGCGGCGCCGCCGACGGCGCAGGCCTATGCGTTTTTTAATGAGATCGTCGAGCATGACCGGTGCCAGTTTGTCGCGTTGAAAGACGGCGCGGTGATCGGTTGGTGCGACATACTCCCGGTGTTTGGTGACGCGCGGGCGCACGTGGGTGTATTCGGCATAGGCGTGGTGGTGACTGCGCGTCATTGCGGTGTAGGTAAGCAGTTGATGGAACACGCGTTGCGTAAGGCGCGGGAAAAAGGGTTTGTGCGTATTGAACTAACGGTGCGGGCAGACAATGGCAATGCGATCGCGCTCTATGAACGCTTCGGGTTTGTGCACGAAGGGCAGAATAAAAAAGCGTTTTATATCGAGGGCGAGTTTTATGACACCCTTACGATGGCGTTGGTTCAATGATATCACTTTAAAGTTCAAAGGTGCCGACCCAGGTGCCTTTTTTGTAGTCGATATTAACGCGTTTCGGCGCGAGTCTATGCACCACGTCATTATTGATCTCCACCTCCGGCTGCCGACCTAAACGCGCCGCCACTTCGAACGAACATGCGGTTGATGTTACCGTGCGAAAGTAGATTGACAGTTTGTCGTTTACGATAACCAAAGGGCGATCCGGCGCAGTTTCGTGAAAATGCACGAATTTTTTAATGAGGCACGAGAAATAGAGTTCCAATTCCACGATGAGGGGTTGCGTACGCAACGCCAATGCCTTCGTTGCGGCTTTGGTGCATACAACAGAGACTTTTTTTCCGTTGATGTTGACTGTAGCGCAGAACGAATTTGCCATAGTTAGAAACTCCAAACGTCAAACGACGTAGTCTAAATGATGTTCGACGGTCAGTCGCCGGTGTAGACCTTGGTACGGGCGATGCTAAGCATGTTACTGCCCGTTAAGTAAAGTGAACTGTGTGGCTATAGGCGTATTCCTGAGGGGGGGATATTTTAATTATCGTCTTGATTGCCCAAGGCCTTAATTCCTCCCCGAATTGTCATAACGAAAAACGTTAAGTTGTAACTGCAACTAGGTTATATTCTGTCTGAATGCACTCGATTGGAGGGGTGGCGTGCAGACGGGTTCTTTTTTACTATTTAATCGGTATTATAGACTGCTTGGCAGTGCATAGCGTGGTGAGGATAGTATATGGCTGAGCAATTGTTGAAGGTGGGTGTCGTGACGGTGTCTGATCGCGCCAGCGGCGGGGTCTATGAAGACCGTGGCGGACCCGCAATCGTCGATTGGTTGGATCGAGCGATTGCGACACCCTGGCGGGCGATCACTCGGCTCATACCGGATGAGCAGACGTTGATCGAGACGACATTGCGCGAGTTGTGCGATGTAGAGGGTTGCAACTTGGTGGTGACGACGGGCGGCACCGGGCCGGCCAAGCGCGATGTGACGCCGGAGGCGACGGCCGCGGTGTGCGACAAGATCCTCGATGGCTTTGGCGAACGCATGCGTGCGATCTCGCTGAACGTCGTCCCCACCGCCATTCTTTCCCGGCAAATCGCTGGCATACGCGGTAGTTCATTGTTAATCAACCTACCCGGTAAGCCTTCGGCGATCGCGGATTGCCTTGAGGCCGTGTTTCCTGCGGTGCCGTATTGTATAGATTTGATCGAGGGGCCGTACATTGAAACTAATGAGGCGTTTATCAAGGCCTTTCGACCTAAGCACGCGTTAATGCGGCGAGAGAAATCCGGGGACTAGTTGAATGGTTCGAGTGCCAGAAACTCGGCTGAAAACTCGTGCAGTTGAGGGCTTAAGACGGGTATGGTGTGGGTACGTGGGGCAAAGCGATGTGCCTCACCGTATTGATTGGCTTGAATGATGGGTTCGTCTGTTAAGGACTGTAGAACTAGCGCGGGGGTATCCTCTAGTATTTCAACGACCATGAAAATATCGT
>JAOUGF010000084.1 GCA_029857925.1 Gammaproteobacteria bacterium | reverse complement strand
TTTTTAATTATTTGGCGCAGATGATGTTGGCGTTCACGATCCTGTGGACCTACTTCTTCTTCACGCAATATTTGATTATGTGGTACGGGCGTTTGCCGGAAGAAATCTTCCGCTACCGCAATATGATGGACAACGGTTTGGCGCCGGTATGGTGGACGTTCGTAACACTGAAATTCATCATCCCGTTCTGTTCTTACATCTTTGCCGTGAACCGCACCACACCGTCGATCATCGCGACGATCTCCGTCGGTATTATGGTGGGCACGTGGTTGGAACGATACACCTGGATTTCGGGTTCGGTGAATCCCAAGTTTTATCATTTGCCGATGACGTCGGTGTTTGATATCGTCGTCACGGTGTTGATGATAGGCGTCGCAATCTTTGCAATGCGTTGGTCGTTGATTCGTTACGGACTAATGCGCGCCTAACGGGCATCTTGGGGGAGATGTACACTGTCTGCCAGCGTGGCTAGCCGCGCTGGCGGGGTGTCCTCTACGACCGTTCCGCCTTGTAGCCGTTTCTTTTTTCAGTCTACTCGCACTACCCCTATTGAAGTCTTGCGTGTTCAGGCGTTCAAACTGCGGTAATATAGTCGCCCCGGTCTTTGCGCGTGGCGCCCATGCACCCCCTCCGCCGTCTGTTCGAATACGCCAAAAATTATCGAGCGCAGGTCATCGTCGCGTCGATATATTCTGTTCTAAACAAGCTCTTCGACGTGTTGCCGGAGGTGTTGATCGGTATCGCCGTCGATGTCGTCGTCAATCAAAAAACCTCATTTGTTGCGCAGCTCGGCGTTGCCGATCCTAAGGATCAACTCGTATTGCTGGCGGCGCTTACCGTCGTCATCTGGGTCGCGGAATCGGGGTTTGAATATCTGTATAGCGTGCGTTGGCGAAATCTTGCGCAAAATCTCCAGCATGACATGCGCATGGAGGCCTATCGCCATGTGCAGCAATTGGAGATCGCCTATTTCGAACGCAATCGCACTGGCAATCTATTGGCCATACTGAATGAAGACATCAACCAAATGGAACGCTTTTTAAATGGCGGCGCCAATGATTTGATCCAGGTGTTTTTCGGAACGCTGATGATAGGCGCGGTGTTTTTTGTGTTGACCAGTCAACTTGCGCTGTTGGCATTGGTACCGGTGCCGTTTATTCTATACGGTGCGTTTTGGTTTCAGGCGCGCTTGGCGCCACGCTACACGGCGATGCGTGAGGCGGCGGGGGCGTTGGCCACGCGGCTCAATAACAACATCACGGGCATTGCAACGGTGAAGGCCTACACTGCCGAGGATTTTGAGGCCGAGCACATACGCCAAGGTTCGGAGGCCTATCGCGCACGCAATGCCGAGGCGATACGCTGGTCTTCGGCGATCACACCGGTCATCCGCATGGCAATCCTTGCGGGATTCGCGGTCACCCTGTTGTATGGTGGCTTTATGGCGTTGAACGGCGAAATCGGCGTCGGCAGTTTCTCGGTGCTGGTCTATCTGACGCAACGCCTGTTGTGGCCGATGACGCGCCTGGCCGACATGACGGATCTTTACCAACGTTCGATGGCGTCGATACAACGCGTGATGGATCTGTTACAGACGCCGGTTAAGATCCCGTATGGCGGCCAGCCGCTCGCCGCGCGTGACGTGCGTGGTGAGTTGGAATTCGAACAGGTGAGTTTTCATTACGACGGTGTTGCGCTGCCCGCCATCGACGGGCTGGACGTGCGTATCGCCGCGGGCGCGTCTGTGGCCTTTGTGGGCGGCACCGGCGGCGGCAAGAGCACGCTGATCAAGATGTTGTTGCGGTTTCACGAACCGCAGCAAGGACAGATACGCTTGGATGGTAAACCGTTGGGCGATATTGATTTGCAGGATTTGCGGCGTGCGATCGGCTATGTTGCGCAGGACACCTTTCTTGCGGACGCGACGGTCGCCGAAAATATCGCCTATGGCACATTGGGCACGCCGAACGCGGCGATTATCCGCGCCGCGCAAGCGGCCGAGGCGCACGAGTTTATTAGCGCGTTGCCGCAAGGCTACGATACACAAGTGGGCGAACGCGGCATGAAGCTGTCCGGCGGACAGCGGCAACGCCTGGCGCTGGCGCGCGCGATATTGAAGGACCCGCCCATCTTGATTCTCGACGAAGCGACCTCCGCCGTGGATAATGAAACTGAGGCCGCGATACAACGTAGTTTGACGCGGCTGGTGCAGGGGCGCACCAGTGTCATCATTGCGCACCGTTTGTCCACCGTGCGTCACGCGCAGTGCATCCATGTGTTGGATCGTGGGCGTATCGTGGAATCCGGCACCCACGACCAATTAGTCGCGCGCGACGGGATGTATGCCGCGTTGTGGCGTCTGCAAACAGGAGAAAGGGTTTAGTGATGGCTAAATTATTCGGTCTGATCGCAATGCTGATGTTGCTCAATACTACGGTGATCGCCGCTACGCCCGGAGAGGTGCCGGAGGGTGAAACGCTGCGTGAGGCGATGTTGTATGGCTTCGCGGGCGATAACCGCAAGGGTTCCGAATTACGCGGAAAGCCGTTGATCATTAACGTGTGGGCGAGTTGGTGCGGGCCCTGCCGTTCGGAAATGGATTCATTGAGCCGCCTCGCAAAACGCTATAACGGTAAGCAGTTTAATATCATCGGCATCTCCACCGATGACGACGGCGACGCCGCGCTAAATTTTATTATGCAAACCCGTGTGATGTTCGCGAATTATCTCGATTATAAACTGACCTGGGAAAGTATGTTGGGCGCCGACACGATCCCGTTGACGATCATGATAGACGCCAAAGGCCGCGTGCTGAAAAAGGTGCGTGGCGCACGACAGTGGGATAGCCAGGAATCGGTGACGTTGATCGCGAAGACGTTGGGGGTGAAGTTGTGAGGTAGGTGAAGTGGTCGCCACTCTTTGGTTGTAATAGATTCGCAGATCAAATAGATGTAACGAAGATTGATGACAAACGTGCGGACTAGCGTAACGTGTATCAAAAAAGCGCGAGGCTTAAGCAACCGATTTTCATTTTCGATCCGTGCAATGCCACAATCAGATGCTGAAAAAAACATGGCCCCAGTGAGGGGCCATGTGTTGCTACACCGTGCACAATCACACTTTTACGGTTTGTCACGTTGCGGGGTCTTGTGCGACGCCTTCTTTGCATGGTGCGATTTACGTTTTTCGTGATTTGATTTCTTGCTGTCCTTATGCGAAATATTTTTTTCCGTTTTTGCGCCAGCGGCATCACCGGTATTTTGCGCGACCTTCAGTTCCTGACGTGCTTGAGTGTTGACGGGCGTTGCGTCCAACGCGAACACGGCACCTGTCACAGCAAATAATACAGCGGCAGTAGACACTTTGATAACATTTTTCATAAACAATATCTCCAGTTCAAGATTAAGTGAATGGCGGCTGAATCCGTCGAATATCATCAAGCTCTGTGAAATTCAACTCACCATGTTTAGCGTATAGATAGACACGATGGTTGAGGGAAGATTCAATCAAAACTCTAAAAATGCGACTTAATCTCGAGAAAAATCAACATTTCGTGAATGCTGGCTGAATGGGATGGCGGCATGGTGTGTGGTGATGAATGGCAGATGAATGGGATTGTTGATTTAGATGCTATGTTGCATGCAAGTAGCTCAAGCATAGACTTCGGTATGTGTACGCTGGATTTGTCGATTTCCGCATTTACTGCGTGCCTCACCCTGTGTTAATGGCGCGGCCAACCGTTTTGGACTATCAAAAATAAAACAGGGTCAAGGTAAAACGGGAAATCCCATTCGCCCCAAACCCCGCGTTATTCAATTACGCTTCGTTTACAGAAAAACTAAATTACATATTGCCTGAACGCTTCGCGAACGACAGCGCATACGCAGGCGAACGGAATTGTAGGATAGGGTCATTCGTCGCGGCGATACCGTCAGACATCACCAGCGGATCGTAATTGATCTTCTCACACTCCGCGCCTTTTTGCGGCGTGGCTGCCGCGATGCTCAGTGTGCCTGCCTTGATTTGTTTGCGATCTTCCGGCCACGCGACGGTCGGGTCCGTTTCAGTATCGCCGGCCTGGCCTAGCGTCACCATCATGTCATAACGCACCGGGCCGGTCTTGGTGCGGTCGATCAGCGCTTGTTCCAGAAAATTCGGCGATGCGGTCTTTAACTCGTCATCCGACAGGCGTTTTTCGCCATCCTGCGGTACAAAGCGCCAGCGTACCAATGTGGTCTTGTTGTCTTTGTCGACGAATTTGAAGGTATGGATGCCCCAGTATGCGCTGTTCGCATAGCTGGTCGGCGGATTATTGTTGGCGAGGAAGGCCGCCTGTGCCGCGTTATCCGGGTGCGAGGCCTTGAAGGCCTTGACCTTTTCCGGGTCGGGTTTGCCGGTCGCGGGGTCGGGTCGCGTCGCGATCATCAGGTCGAGAAAGGTTTGCGGAACCGCAGCGCCGAAGACTGGCGTGTTCAGCATCGTCATGTGTTGCATTTCGTTCTTCGGTAACCGGAATTCCAACGCCATACCGCGACCGCTTTTTGCGGTGTCCGGCGCCTTGGGGTTGCCGCCCGACAACGAGTAACGCGCGATGACCGATACCGGTTTGCCGCTGAACAATGGCGAGCGCGACAGCGCGGCGGCTTCGGGCGTGCCGATGAATTCACCGGTCGCGCAAGTGCCTTTGATGTGGTTGCGGCGTTCGCCCGGCGTGACGCCGAAGGTGCCTTCGATCGCCGAAACGACCTTTTCGGCGGTGACTTCATCCGCCGCGTGGACGTTGGCGACACCCGCAAACAGTCCACCGGCAAGGGTGGAGATCAAACAAACGTCTTTTGTCTTACGTAACATGACAGGCCTCTTGGTTGTGAAAAACTACTGAAACAGCGATGACGCGAGGCATACACCGTCCATAGAAAAGGCTGCGCCGGGGCTTGGGCCCGACCGGCACGGCCGTAACACCCAGTACGATCTAGGATATAAACATGCCGTCAACGCATATTATTCCATCTACAGACTGCATTTAATGCATAGTAAGAATTGTAGCACTGTCGCTTTGTTCTTGTCGCTTGGGCCTTGGAGCGTGTCATGCGCGCGTGATGCTTTGCTTTTTGTATATATATTCTCTGGGTGTCTTCCACGCGTTGTCCAATGGGTGATTTCTGAATAGAACCTTGCTTAACTTTGTGACCTTTGCCGATAGCACGTTGACTACAACCAATATACGTAGCTGCGTAGCGCTAGGCAGCGCCACTAAGCGCGTGATCATCGTCAACGCGTATCGCGGGGAGGAGGTTGTTGTTGAGTCAATTGATGGGTAGAGATTCTTTTACGAACCGGCGTTAAAAAAGCCGATCAGTTTTGTGAGGCCGTCGGTTTGCTCCGTTAAGGATTCACTGGCCGCCGCGGCTTGTTCCACCAGTGCGGCATTTTGTTGCGTCATTTCATCCATTTGTGAAATCGCCTTGTTCACTTGTTGTATGCCCGCCGATTGTTCCTGACCGGCGGCGGATATTTCGGTAATGATATCGTTCACATTGGCGACGGCGCCGACAATTTCATCCAGCGTTTTGCCGGATTCGTCCACCAAGCGTGAGCCTTCTTCCACTTTGTTTACGCTGTCTTTGATAAGTGTTTTTATCTCTTTGGCGGCGACCGCGCTGCGCTGCGCAAGGTTGCGCACTTCCGTAGCGACCACCGCAAAGCCGCGTCCCTGCTCGCCCGCGCGCGCGGCCTCGACGGCGGCATTTAACGCCAGCAGATTGGTCTGAAAAGCGATCTCGTCTATGACGCCGATGATATCCGCGATTTTTTTACTCGCGGTATTGATCTCGCTCATTGCGGTAATCGCATTTTTTACAACGGCACCACCTTTTTGCGCCGAATCCCTGGCGCCGGTGGCCATCTTTTGAGCATTCTTTGAATTGTCCGCATTTTGTTTCACGGTGGCGGTCAGTTCCTCGATGCTGGACGCCGTTTCCTCCAACGAAGAGGCCTGTTCTTCCGTGCGTTGGCTTAGATCAATATTGCCGCGTGAAATCTCAGATGCCGCATTGCTGATATTTTCTACTGAAACACGAATTTCGCTGACCATATTTAACAAATTTTGGATGGAACTGTTTACCGCGTCACGCAATTTCGCAAACTCGCCTTGGTATTTGCCTGTCATGGTTTGAGTCAGATCGCCCTTGGCCAACCCGTTCATCACCTGGCTGGTTTCTTTTAACACGTTCTCGACGGTGATCTGCATTTCTTTCTGCGGCGTGATGTCAGTGGCGTATTTGACGACCTTGAACGGCCTGTTATTTAAATCCATAATGGGATTATACGACGCCTGTATCCAAATCTCTTTGCCGCCCTTGCCGATGCGTTTGTATTCGCCTGCGTCATAGTTGCCCTGATTGAGCTTGGCCCAAAAATCTTTGTATTCTTTGCTGTTCTTTTGTGCTGGTTCAACAAACATGCTGTGATGCTTGTTTTTGATTTCATCCAGCCGATAACCGATCGCATTCAGGAAATTATCGTTGGCGGTTACGATAGTGCCGTCCATATTGAATTCTATCACCGCCTGCGACTTGTCTATCGCAGCGATCTGCCCCGAAAAGTATGCATTTTTCAATTTTTGCGAGGTGACGTCCGTCGCGTATTTTACCACCCGAAACGGTTTACCGTTCATATCCATGATCGGGTTGTAAGAGGCCTGTATCCATATTTCTTTACCGCCCTTGCCGAGGCGTTTATATTCCGCCGAATCATACAAGCCTTGATTGAGCTTGGCCCAAAAATTTTTATATTCTTCGCTTTCTTTGAACCAGTGTTCTACAAACATACTATGATGTTTTCCCTTGATCTCATCAAGGCGATAACCCATTGCGTTTAAAAAATTATCGTTTGCGGAAAGGATGGTGCCGTCCAGATTAAATTCAATGATCGCTTGTACTTTGTTGATGGCGTCCAGAATGCCCTGATAATTTGTTTCGTCGCCAGTCTGTGTGTTTTCCAACGCGCCCATTGCCCTTCCTTTAGTTGACCTGCATTCGTGTCAAATACATTTCACTCCTTCAGTCAGGATCAGGTGAAACATATTACGTCTAATTCAATAAAATGTAGCGTTGCACGCGCGGCGTACTGAAGTGCGCGTTACTATCGTTTACAACTTATCGAAAGTAAAAAAGCGATAGGCACAATTCTTTTAGTCTTACTTTTCTACATTTTCGGGGGTTTAACGCGGGTGCCGTCACTACGCGCGTGGCGCAGGTCAACGAAATAATGTTTTTTTGCAGGTCAAAAAAAACCGCGCCGGTGCAAGGAGCACACCGGCGCGGTTGTTACATTGCGCAATCTAAACTAAACGGATTGCATTAGATCCATTGCAAGAATTCCAACATCGTCGCCTTGTCGGCGTCGCTCAAGCCTTGGAACACGTCACGTGCGCCTTGGGCCTGACCGCCGTGCGCCGAGATGGCGTCGGTGACGGTGGTGGCACGACCGTCGTGCAGGAACTTGCTACGTTCTTTCAAGCTCCACAACGGCATGGTGCGCCATTCGTGGCCCTTGGCCGAGCCTTGTTGCATTTGGTCGGCCAAGCCGGTGCCCATGTCGTGCAGTAATAGGTCGGAGTACAAACGCACGGCGCCACGCGCACCGGGTCCCGGCAGCGAAGGCGTATGGCAAGACGTACAGCCGGTGCTGTTGAACACCTGCGCACCCGCCAAGGACGCGCATGCGACAGGCGCCGGCGGATCGATGTTGTTTAAGAACATCGCGGTCACTTGCAACACAGTGGCGTCGATTTCGCGGTGATTTTGGTTCGCGCCGCAGCCGTCGATTTCATCGT
>JAOUGF010000083.1 GCA_029857925.1 Gammaproteobacteria bacterium | reverse complement strand
CCGGGATCGCGATCAGATTGAAGTGATCGCGCAGGTAAGGGGCGGCGGCCAGATTTACGGCCAGCAGATTATCATCGGCCGGGATATCGCCAATGCATTAGTGATCGATGGGGGATGTACCTGCCCCGTCGGGTTCAATTGCAAACACGTGGTCGCCGCGTGTTTGGCCTATCAAGCAACACATAAATCGACGCCGCAGACCGCGAAAGATGCCTGTTTTTCGTGGTTAGACGAATTCAGTGCAATGCACAATCCTAGCGAACCCCCGCGTGAATTTGTGGCGTACGTACTTTCACCTGGGAAAAGCGCTGGTGTTTTGCAAATACAGGCCTATGTCACCAAGTTTTTGAAAAACGGCTCGCTCAGTAAGGGGCGCTTGATAGGCATCGATCATCTTACCGCCAGTTATTACGCATCTTTTCCTGGTGTTACTCCGATAGACAGGGAGATCGGTAATATATTAAAGGCGATGCAACGTGAAATATGGCGGGTGGTGTGGGTGGAGGGGGATTTAGGTTATATCGCATTGACCAAGATCGCGCACACGGGCCGTGGCTACCTGGGTGACATACGCGGAGCGCAATTGCATGTTGGCGCTGCGCGGGCGTTACAATTGAATTGGAAAAAAGATCACGACGGAAACGCCAAACTACATCTCGACGTAGCGGATGGGGCGGAGGTGCTGTTGACCGATCCGCCGCTGTATCTAGATCCAAAAAGTGGGTGTATAGGCCTGTTAGAGGATGCGCCTTATACCTCGGCACAGTTGAAAAAATTATTAGGGGCACCCGTTGTACCCGCCAAATTAGTGCCCGAATTCAGTCAACGCTTAGTACGCCACCATATCGCCACACCGTTGCCGCCACCGCAGAGTGTGCCTATAGAAGAGGTTCTTGGTTGCACACCTGTTCCTTGTTTATTTCTTAATATGCGTGAACGTGAAGGCCATCAATTTCATCTGGTGAGATTGCGCTATCGCTACCAAGGTCATGAAATATGCGCGCTGCCGTTGACGACGCTGAGTGTGATCTCTGAGGTGGATAAAACAGTGCGTGTTACACGTGATTTGCAACAGGAACAGGCCGCGCTGACACGCATGACTGAATTTGGCTTTAAACCCCTGATGGATGCGAATCAAACCGATTTGGTATTGATGAGTTTCGACCAGGCTAGCCCGATGGAAGGCCTCAATCGCTGGCAGCACTTTATTGCGGAAGGGATACCCGCATTGCGTGAAGAAGGTTGGAATATCGAATTTGATGCAGGCTTTAAATTGCAATTTCACACCGCCGCCGCCTGGGACGCAGAAATTGAGGAAGATCGTGGCTATGGATGGTTCGATCTGCGCTTCGATGTAAAAATCAATGGTAGAGTCGTGGCGTTGTTGCCGCTGATCACCCAAGTGCTTGCGCACTTCGAACCGGATCAATTACCTGAGATGTTACCCTTGCAGTGGGGTGACAACGAATATATCAGTGTACCGCGCAGCCTGGTAAAGCCGGTGCTCGATATCCTTTATGAACTTTATAGTGGCGATTTCACGTTGAAAGATGGCGCGCTACGTTTGTCGCGTTTCGACGCCGCACGCTTGGCACAACTCGATGACGACGTCGCCACACGCCTGCATTGGCGGGGTGGTGATGCTTTGCGTGTGTTGGGGCGCAAACTCAAAGATTTTCGCGGGATCATCGAGGTTAGACCGCCAGTAGGGTTGCAGGCGACATTGCGCCCCTATCAACAACAAGGTCTAAACTGGCTGCAATTCTTGCGTGAATATGCGTTTGGCGGCGTACTCGCGGATGATATGGGTCTAGGAAAGACGGTGCAGACGCTAAGTCACCTGCTGTTGGAAAAAGAGCAAGGGCGTATGCTGAAGCCGTGTTTGATCATCGCACCTACCAGTCTAATGAGTAATTGGCGACGCGAGGCCGCGCAATTTGCACCGCATTTGAGCGTGCTGACACTGCAGGGGGCGGAACGACACAGGCAATTTTCAAAAATTAAGGAATACGATATCGTATTGAGCACTTATCCATTGTTATCACGCGACGAGGATGTGTTATTGGCGCATGAATATCATGTGTTGGTGTTGGATGAGGCGCAAGTTGTGAAAAATTCGCGCGCGATCTCGGCGCAGGTTGCGCGACACATCAAAGCCGAGCAAAAGTTGTGTTTGACGGGTACCCCGATGGAAAATCATCTGGGTGAACTGTGGGCGTTGTTCGATTTCTTGATGCCCGGCTTTCTCGGCAGTCAATCGCAGTTTACGCGCGCGTTTCGGACGCCGATCGAAAAGCATGGTAACGCAGAAATTCGCCAACGCTTGGCAAGGCGCATCGCCCCGTTTATGCTGCGCCGCACAAAATCCGAAGTGGCGCGCGAGCTGCCGGAAAAAACCGAGATCATTCGCAGCGTGCGGTTCGACGTGAAACAAGCGGCGTTATATGAAAGCATACGCATCGCAATGGAAAAAAAGGTTCGCGACGCAATTGCGCACAAGGGGTTGGCGCGAAGTCAAATCACTATACTTGATGCGTTGTTGAAATTGCGTCAAGTCTGTTGTGATCCGCGATTATTGCCGCTGCAGTATGCTAAAACGGTGCAGGAATCGGCGAAGCTTGACCTTCTGATGCAAATGTTGCCGGCATTGATCGAAGAAGGGCGACGTGTGTTAGTGTTTTCGCAATTCACATCGATGTTGGAGTTGATCGAGCAGGCGTTGGTGGATGCAAATATCCAGTTTACCAAGCTTACCGGTCAGACCCGTGATCGAGATCAAGCGATAGAGCGCTTTAAGTCAGGCGCCGTGCCTGTTTTTTTGATTAGCCTAAAGGCCGGAGGCGTGGGGTTAAATCTCACCGAGGCCGATACGGTGATACATTATGACCCCTGGTGGAACCCCGCAACGGAAAACCAGGCCACCGATCGCGCGCATCGCATAGGACAACACAAAGCGGTGTTTGTGTACAAGTTGGTGACAGAAAACAGCGTAGAAGAAAAAATTCTGATCATGCAGGCGAAGAAATATGCGCTGGCCCAAGGCGTTTATCGGCGAGCGGTGCCAGGGGAAGAAGATGAAGGGTTCAGCGCTGAGGATTTACAGCAGCTTTTTGCACCTGTAGATAAGTGAGAATTCGTATGTGTTGCCCGTCTATCAATGTGCGTAGGCAAGCTCATTAATATCCGCGTCAATACTACCTCAAATTGATAGCGGAATTATTTTTTAACCAGCGCAAGCATGCGTGAACGCGGTCGCCACTCCGGGAAAATGCAATACAGCGGCAGTTACCGCAATCTGGCAACCGGTCGTGAATAATATTGGTGTGTGATACTTGAAATTACCCGGCGCAACTGGGAATAGTCTAAGGGGTAACATTCGCCTCAATATGGGGCATTAAATACGTTGCAAGAAATATCGCGCACGGTTGAAATGACACGCACTCTGCGCGTAGAATATTGAAGAGGGTAATGCGTACATAGCTCTTTTTTCTGGTGAACTCTGGCCGACACCTGCTTAGATATGGCGGGTGATGCAGGGAGATATAGATTTTCGAATGATATTTATCTATCTATTTAGCTGTTTTGTGAGTAGTGTGCTAGGTAGTGTTGCTTGAAATACGTAAATGTTTTACACAAGGAGCGCCAAGCAGTCGGCTGGACTTAAAGCTGATGTGCCGTGGAAAAGCCGTTTTGGTGTTTTTTGATCCTTTTCGAACGATAGCGACCGCTATTTGCGTAAATCGATCGAAAAAACTGCCTCAACATGACATGCCCTTGCTACGATAGCCTAGATTCGATAGGCCTCTAGAATTATTCTAATAGAATGACATCAAACGAGTGGGGTTCAATAAAACATTTAACAATACTACCTTAAGGCTAAACATTTCTGCTGAGTATCATGGAGGATTAGCCAGATGCAAAATTCGTCGTTCGATTTGGTGTTCATGTCATCTCATGATAGTGATCGATCACTTAGCGAATGGTTTAGGATGCATGATTTTGAGGTTCACGAAGTGGCGGTGGACGATTGGCTGGCGGCGCCGCAACGGTTCGCGTCAACTCCTTTGTTGTTGTTTGTGAATCAACCCGCGTTTGAGTCACAGCGTACACAGTTGGCCTTAGCACAGACGCGGCGTCCGGTATTGGGTGTATTTGGTCCGCGTTGTGATAATTTGGATGTGGCGATCATCCGGGAGTTTACTGATTTTATCCGCTGGCCGTGCGCGGATCGAGAATTAGCGTGGCGGTTAGACCGTTTGCAAGCGAACGATCCCCCTGTAGCATCCTTGGATGATGCGACCCGGGAGGCATTGTTGAAGTTAAACCTGGTGGGCCAATCTTCCGCCTTTCAAGTCATGATTAACGCGATTACGCGTATCGCACGTAGTAATGCCCCGACCTTATTGGAAGGGGAAACCGGTACCGGCAAAGAACTTGCGGCACGTGCGATACATTATTTAGGTGAGCGGCGCGATGCGCCATTTGTTCCTGTTAATTGTGGCGCGATACCTGACAACATTTTGGAAAATGAGTTGTTTGGCCACGAACGCGGGGCATTTACGGATGCACGCGACGCGCGGCCGGGTTTGGTTGCGCTGGCCGAGGGTGGTACGCTGTTTCTGGATGAAATTGATACGTTATCTTCGAAGGCGCAGGTCGCGTTACTGCGTTTTTTGCAGGACCAACAATTCAGGCCCCTAGGTTCAAAACGTTTTATACGCGCGGATTTACGCATCGTCGCTGCAACCAATGCCGATCTAAACGCGTTGGTCGAAGAGGGGAAATTTCGCCAAGATTTATTATTCCGGTTAAATGTGCTCTATTTGCGTCTGCCTGCGTTGTCTGAACGTGTGGAGGACATTGGATTATTGGCACGCCACTTTGTACAAAGACTTGGGGTGCGCTATCGGCAGCCTAACAAATATCTTCATCCATCTGCGATTGCGGAATTAAAACGTATGCCGTGGAAAGGCAATGTACGCGAATTGGAAAACGCTATACATCGCTCCTTTCTGCGTTGCGATGAAGACGCGGTGCGGTTGGAGGTATCCTCCGCTCCAAATGATGAGCGGCGTCGTACGGCGGTGGATCGTCGGTGGAGTGGATTGGCAAATTGTGAATTCGCCAAAACCAAAGCCCGCTTGATTGCGGAATTTGAAAGGCACTATCTGCACGCATTGTTGGATGCTGCGGGCGGCAATGTGTCTGAGGCGGCACGGCGTGCCGGTAAGGAAAGGCGGACATTAGGTAAGCTGCTAAAAAAATATAAAATAAAATTCTGAATAAAGGGGACCTCTAAAAATTCGATCAGGGGATGCAGCGCTAGGCGGAAAGGGGCAAAAAAGCGCAGTTTACACGTTGCCTCAAAGGCCCGGCATATCTGAGCATTTTTCGATCCTTTTTAACGACGCGATGCGCCGCTCAGCGAATTCTTAGAGGTTCCCTTATACTTTTTTGATCTTTTTCGTCAATTGACAACGACCGTTCGTGTCAAATGATCGAAATCCGTCTGTCGTGACGCTCCCTCGCTATGATCGCCTTAGTCCGACAGGGTGTTAGCAATCGATACTCGAAAAATCAACATTGATCTTCGTCCCCGATTAAATTCCGCGATCTACTGAGCACTACGCTAGTAAAACCAGATTTTTGATTGACGGCGGCAAGTAGACCGCTGTCAATGCTACAAGGACCTATCCACTACGTCCCGCCTATAGGTAGCTGGCTTTACCAACGGCAACATTGGTTAGGCGTCGCGTTTGCGACTGTCTGCACATCAAATGTTCTGCTTTATTCGAAAATTCGCGCTAAAGATATTCATCCTATTGAGGTGGGTGCTGGGCGGGGCAGCTATGCCCCAGCTGCGGAAATTCCTAACCGTCTGTAATTAATAGAAAAATCATTTGTTAGTGGGTCTATTTAGCCCCAGACGTAACGCAAAAAAATACAAAAATATCATAAAAAACAAACAGATAAAGCGTTGGCTGGAAATTTGCGATAAGTAATTCAAACACTTTGTGCAGCAGGCGCGCTATGTCAACAAATTCCCTGCCTTCCGATGTCATTGAGTTGGCGCATCAAATCGAGAATTATTTATCCGCGCATCCGGTGGCGGCAGACACCTTGACCGGAATTACGCGTTGGTGGCTAGTGCGGCAGCAAGTGGAAGATACCAAATCCAAGGTTGAGCGGGCGTTGTGCTATTTACAAGATCGCGGTGTCATTGAAACGCGAACGTTGGGTAACGGCGATCGATTATATAGTAAACATACCTCGACTGCTGAATCCGATGTTTAATTAAACGGAAGTTTTTGAAGGCAGGCAGAAAATATACTCAGTTTTTTCCAATGGAGACTTTTCATGAAAAATCTTAGTGCGTCTACAAGTTTTCAAATACCTGGCGGGCCAACGCTTTCGGCGACAACGAGTCTTGAGATATCCGCCTACGATCGCATCGATGTGACGGTGAATGCTGGGGACGCAAGTGAAGTGGTTGAGATCCAACCCAGTGCCGCCGACAAAGTGCGATTGCTAGTAATTAAATCCTCAGTCTATGACGATACTGGAAAGCTCACGTATATCGTATCGAACGGCACAGACGATTCCAACCCAGTAAATTTGGACGCGCCACAAATATTTATTGGAAGTGGTGGAATAGAATTGTTTGGTATTGACCCCCCGAGCTCACTCAAATTCAGCAGTACATTCAGTGCTACGGATACCACTAAAAACGCCTTTATAGAGATATTGGTCGCGCGTAATGCTACGCAGTGAGTTACAGCGTCCAATTTGTTAAGCCACTTAAACAAGGACTACTACCATGCCGATTGTTCCTAGTTATCCTGGTGTTTACATAGAAGAGCTACCCAGCGGTGTGCGCACGATCGCCGGGGTCAGCACATCCGTTACGGCCTTCATAGGACGTACGCAGCGTGGCCCGTCCGATAGCGCGACGCTGATCCATAGTTACGCCGATTATGAACGAGTTTTCGGCAAGTTATGGTCGGCCAGCAGCGTAAGCTACGCCGTGCAGCAGTATTTTCTGAATGGCGGTGTGGATGCGGTTATCGTGCGGGTGCATAATGGCGCAACGCCTGCCACGCTGGCGCTTTCCAACTTGATGTTGGAAGCCGCGAATCCCGGCACGTGGGGACGAAAGCTGCAAGCTACCGTCGATTATAAGACGCGTGACTCGTCTGACGATAAAATATTCAATCTTACCGTGGAAGACACCGACACGGGTGCGCGTGAAGTATTTATAAATTTATCGGTGGATACTGCAAGCCCGAGATTTGTTACGAATGTGTTGCGCGAGGAATCCGCACTGGTGCGTGTTACCGGCTTGGTAGCGTCGGTGCGTCCAGATGACGTTAGCCCAACGCCGCCGGTAAAGGCGGATCAAACGACCGGTGGCGACGGTTCTGTGATCGGGGACGCCGAAATAAAAGGCGGCGCAAGTGATCCTAAAAAAGGTCTGTATGCGCTGGATCGCACCGATATTTTCAATTTGTTGTGCATTCCGCCGTATCATTATGACGCTTCCGCCGCATCTCCAGACCCCACCAGCAGTGTGTGGGATGAGGCATCAGCCTATTGTAAAAAACGTCGTGCGATGTTGATCATCGATCCACCGATCAGTTGGGATACAAAGGAAAAAGCGTTGACGGGAGTAGACGCCTCTACTTTCGGCGTTACACGACACGAAAATGCAATGTTGTATTTTCCCCGTATACGCGTGCGCGACGCGTTGCAAGAAAATCGCCTGGCTACGTTTGCACCTTGTGGCGCGGTGGCCGGTGTCATTGCGCGCACTGATGGGCAACGCGGGATATGGAAGGCTCCGGCCGGTATC
>JAOUGF010000082.1 GCA_029857925.1 Gammaproteobacteria bacterium | reverse complement strand
TAGTATGCGTACGGCATCCGGCTCACGACGTTGTGTGGTATAGCGCGAAGTACCGGGTTTGCGTCGATCTAAATCGTGCTGCAAATCCGCTTCAGATAACTCCAGCCCCGGCGGACATCCATCGACGATCGCGCCCAACGCGGGTCCATGACTTTCGCCAAAGCTGGTGACAGTAAATAACTTGCCAAACGAATTGCCGGACATAGAGATTAAATCACCTTTGAAAAACGTTGCCCTTTTTGTTCGCGCAAATAGCGATCGAACACCATACATACGTTACGTATCAACAACCGGCCTGCCGGCAGGACATAAATCCCCCGCTCATCCAGGCGAATCAAACCGTCTGTTTCTAGGATTCGTAACTCTTCGCGTTCTGCGGCAAAATAATCATTAAACGCGATGCCAAATTGGGCGTTTATCTTCGCATAATTCAATTCAAAATGACAAATCAATTGCGTAATCACCTCGCGCCGCAATTTATCATCCGCAGAAAGTTCTACACCTCGCAGTATAGGCAATTGCCCTTGATCTAGACGCGCGTAATAGTCGTCTATCTCGCGCGAATTTTGCGCATAGCAATCACCCACCATGCCGATGGAGGTCACACCCAGACCGACCAGATCGCATTCCGCGTGCGTGGAATAGCCTTGAAAGTTTCGATAAAGCGTACCTTCGCGTTGCGCTACTGCGAGTTCATCATGCGGTTTGGCAAAATGATCCATACCGATATACACATACCCTGCCCTATTTAACCGCTCAATTGTATACTGCAAAATCGCTAATTTTTCTGCCGCACTTGGTAAATCTTCCGCATTGATTTGACGCTGCGTTTTAAACAACTCAGGCATGTGCGCATAGTTGAACACAGACAACCGATCCGGCCCCGCGGCAATGACCTTTTCCAAGGTTTGCGCAAAACTCTGTACCGATTGATGCGGTAGGCCATAGATCAAATCCAAGCTGATGGATTTAAAACCCTGCTCACGCGCGGCATTCAAAATCAAAAAGGTCTGTTCTTCACTTTGGATGCGATTCACCGCCTGCTGTACTTTCGGATCGAAGTCTTGTACGCCCATGCTCAACCGATTAAACCCTAATTCGCGCAATAACGCGATCGTGGATGGCTCGGCCTCTCGCGGGTCGATCTCGATGGAATATTCGCCTTCATCATTATCCAGCAGTTTAAAATGGGTGCGCGTCGCCGCCATCAAGCCACGCATCTGTTCTTGATTTAAAAACGTAGGTGTGCCCCCCCCCCAATGCAGTTGGGTAACGGGACGTTCACGGCCATAAAGCGCGCCTTGCAGCGCGATCTCTTTGCATAAATGCTCTAAATATGGCAAGGTGCGCGCACGATTTTTAGTGACGATCTTATTGCAGCCACAGTAAAAACATACAGTGTCACAAAAGGGGATGTGGAAATACAACGATAATGGACCTTGCGGACGCTCACGCGTGGAGCGTTCAGCCTGTGCACGGTATTCTGCAGCGGCAAACCCGCTGTGAAACTGTACCGCCGTAGGGTAAGAGGTATAGCGCGGCCCCGATTTATCGTAGCGGCGGATAAGGTCAACGTCGAACACCAAAGTTTGGTCCATAGCCCAGGGCACCATGAAAGACTGAGGGGGTATTATAGCGCTGTTGGGGGGGCGGGGGCCAGGGCGCTGTGATGCACTTTAACGCTTGAAACGTTAGAATAACGTAGTTAATATTCAAAGAGATAGCACTCGCTCTGGTACCATGCGTGGTAGAAATATTCATGAATGGGGTGGATTGTATATCTCTTTTGATTAAACACCTTCGCTTTCCGTCACCCTATTACCCGAGGTTACCCCCTTTGAATCCGGAGGCCATCGGTATAGCGGTTTTCTAGATGTTACGTAAAAGATGCTTGCTAGTGCGTTAATGCTGGAATATGCAACTCACCTTTAGCCCTGCCGTGGCGGTACCGAAAAAACACCACACCGTATCCACTCGCGACATCAGGTTTCACCATACCAACGCCGATTCGCTCCGAATTCCCTTTGGTGCATAGAGCATGCGATACGCCGCTCTGCTATAATTCGCCAGGAAATCTATGCGTCGTTTGATCTCACCTGCAACTTTAAGGATGCCGTATGCAGACGTTACACATCACCACGATATACGCCGCGACACTAGCAATATTACTTGTGGTGTTAGCATACCGTGTGGCAATCACTCGAAAAAAAGAAAAAGTTGGCGTGGGTGACGGGAAAAATCACACCCTTATACGACTCAAGGCGGCGCATGAAAACGCAGTCGATAATATTCCGATTTTTTTGATTTTATTCGCAGTTTTTGAGTACAACGGCGGTTCGTCAATTATATTGCATTTTACCGGTAGCCTATTTTTGGTCGCGCGGCTGCTCCACGCGTACGGCATGAGCCTCCATCCGGGGCTTTCTTTCGGTCGATTGTCGGGTATCTTCGTCAGTTGGATTTGTATCTTATCCCTTGCCGTTTTACTTTTGGCTTTGGCTGCGACATCAAGTTAAAAGCAGCGGGGATACCTATGGTCGTGGTACGCATCTACACCTTTTAGGTGCGGTCGACAATGGTGTTGCGCCCAGTCCTACCCACAGGTGCAATCCCTGACGCAACCCGTTACAATAGCCGATACGTGCCTCACCACGCAGTTGTCCCTCAACACTTTCAACCATTTAATCAAATTGAGTTTCACAATTTTTTAAAGGTTTTATGGAATCTCTATATTATACGTTTATACTGGTTTTTAGCGTCGCGATGCTCATCGGCATGGCGGTCGGCGCCTTGGTGGTCACTTTGCGCAACCAAAAAGCCAATGTAGCTCAGCGTGATGAACTGGTCATGCTGCGTACCACGTTGGAAAACGAACGTAATTCATACCAGCAGAAGGCTGCGGCCATAGAACAGGTGCAGCAGCAACTTACCAACACCTTCACCGCCCTTTCCAGCCAAGCATTGAGCCGAAATAATGAAGAATTTTTACGATTGGCTGCGGAAAATCTCAAACAATTGCATATACAAGCGCAAGGTGATTTGGGCAAGCGTGAACAGGCCATTGAGGCTATGATTAAACCTATACGTGAAGCGCTCAACAAGACCGAACAACAAATGACGCATATCGAAAAAGATCGTAAAGAGGCATACGGTGCGCTGCACAAACAACTGGAATCTATGTCATTATCACAACAGGCATTGCGTGATGAGACTCGCAATCTCGTGCAGGCGCTACGCCGACCGGAAATACGCGGTCAGTGGGGTGAATTGACATTGCGACGCCTGGTGGAACTTGCGGGCATGCTAGAACACTGCGATTTTGTGACGCAGGAAAGTGTGCGCAATGAAGAACAAACCCTGCGTCCCGACATGATCATACGCCTACCCGGTAACCGACAGATCATAGTTGATGTTAAAACGCCACTGGACGCCTATCTCTCGGCGATAGAGGCAAAAGATGATATTACGCGCACTGCGGAATTGCAGCACCATGCGCGCAAGGTACGCGAACGTGTGCGCGAACTTGCGGCGAAATCCTATTGGAAGCAATTTAGCAATACGCCGGATTTTGTCATTTTGTTTATCCCCGGAGACCAGTTTTTAGCGGCGGCATTGGATATCGATCGCGCGCTGTTAGAAGACGCGCTGCAAATGCGCGTGATACTCGCCACTCCAACAAGTTTGGTTGCGTTGTTGCGAGCGATCGCATATGGCTGGCGTCAGGAGTCCTTGGCGGAAAACGCGGAACAATTGCGTGTAGTGGGTGAAGATTTATTCCAGCGCTTGGGCACCTTTGCGGAACACCTTGGCAAAATCGGTCGTAGCTTGGAAACGTCCGTCACGCACTATAACAACGCGGTCGCCTCATTCGATAGCCGTTTGCTGCCCTCTGGCCGCCGCTTTGTCGAAATGGGCCTGCAAGCCAAGCGACCATTAGAACGCATCGAGCCCATCACGCAACAACCACGTGCCATAGTGGTAGAAGAATCCGCGACCGATGCCTCTTAACACCGTTGAAGACGCCTATTTATCCAGCCTGCGCCTGGCACGTCGACACTATGAAAATTTTCCTGTCGCGTCGTGGATATTGCCCCGCCACCTGCGCAAACCCGTAGCGGTAGTCTATGCCTTTGCGCGTACGGCAGACGATTTCGCCGATGAGGGGAACCTGACACCGCAACAACGACTGAATATGTTGGAAATTTATGCAGACGCATTACGCCAGGCGGAAGATGGAACCGCAACTCAGCCGTTATTCGTGGCGCTGCGCGCCATCGTCACACAATTTGATATACCGTGGCATTATTTTCATGATTTACTGTCTGCGTTCACGCAAGATGTCACGACCAAGCGCTATGCGACGCGCGCAGACGTGCTGGATTATTGCCGCCGATCTGCAAACCCCGTGGGGCGTATCTTATTACACTTATTTGGGCACACATCTGAACAAGATTTGCAACAGAGTGATTCCATTTGCACCAGTTTACAATTGATAAACTTCTTACAAGATGTTGCCCAAGATTACGATGAAAATGACCGGATATATTTACCCCTTGAGCAAATGCAATCTATCGGTATAGATGAGTCATACATTAAAAATCAAGTAAATGACACTGCGATGCGCAGACTGTTACAAGAAGAAATCACGTACGCACGCAACCTAATGTTGAGCGGCGCACCCCTTGCCGGACGATTACAAGGGCGTATCGGCTTGGAATTGCGTTTCATTGTTGCAGGTGGGCTGTCCATCCTAGACGCATTGGAACGTCAACGGAATGACCTATACAGTCGTCCGCGCCTAGGGCTACGTAGCGTTATGTCAATGTGTTATACGGCTACGCTGGGCTGGCGGCGACTGGAGGTAACCTCTGAAAATTCGCTGATCAGCGCATCGCGTCGTTGAAAAGGGTCGAAAAATGCTCAGATATGTCAGGCCTTTGAGGCCACGTGTAAACTGCGTTTTTTCGCCACTTTCCGCCTAGCGCTGTATCCCCTGATCGAATTTTTAGAGGTTCCCTTGACAAGCGGCTAAGGACAGCCAACAATGCATGTTCTTATGAGCCCAGATGACTATTGCCAACAGCGGGCCGCGCGTAGCGGTTCTAGCTTTTATTACAGTTTTCGCTTTCTCCCGGACGAGCGCCGACAAGCAATTACTGCGTTATACGCGTTTTGCCGTGAGGTCGATGATGCCGTAGACGAATGCACGGATGTCGTCATTGCCCGACAAAAACTTGACTGGTGGCGGGCCGAGGTCGATCGATTGTTTGCCCATACCCCCACGCACCCGGTCACTTGCGCGTTACTGGTCTCGTTGACGCGATTTCGCCTCGCGCAAGGACATTTCCACGAGATTATTAACGGTATGCAGATGGATTTGGATTACGACGCCTACCCGACTTTCAATGAGCTGTCGCAATATTGCTATCGCGTTGCCAGCGTCGTAGGCTTGCTTTCCGCAGAGATTTTTGGTTTTCAAAACTCCCAAACGTTGCGCTACGCACAAGATCTCGGCATGGCCTTTCAACTTACCAACATTTTACGTGACGTACATGAAGACGCCATGCGTGGTCGTGTGTATATCCCGCTGGACGAACTTGCGAAATTCGGCGTTAAGCCCGAAGCACTGCGTGAAACGCGCACCAGTCCCGCCGCGGCGGAACTCTTTAAATTTCAGGCGCAACGTGCGCGTGAATATTATCAACGTGCGTTCAAACATTTACCTATAGAAGACCGTCATACACAACGCAGTGGAATAATAATGGCAGAAATCTATCTTGCAACCTTGCAAGAGATTGAGGTGGACCAATATCGTGTACTGGAACATCGCATTTCGCTGACACCGCTGCGTAAGTTATGGATCGCCTGGACCACTGCGCGACGTGAGAAAAAACAGCGTCGCCTAAACCCAGTTGCGGCATGACCGTCGTGGTGGTCGGCGGCGGCTGGGCAGGCCTTGCGGCTGCCATTAGCCTCTCCCACCAGCCTCGGGCGGTCACGCTGCTCGAATCTGCGCCGCAACTCGGTGGTCGCGCCCGCGTTATCAAGCTCGGTGGCCGAATTTTAGATAACGGCCAACACTTGGTGATTGGGGCATATCATCGATATTTGTACTATTTACAAATATTAGGTGTAGACGAACGCGAGATTTTTGATCGTCAAGCGTTAAGCTTTACGCTATTCGACTTAGAGGGGATGACACGCACACTTAAAGCCCCCCACCTTCCTGCACCAATACACCTGCTGATTGCGTTGGTGCGCGGACAAGGCTTTACGGCACAGGAAAAATTGGCCGCGTTAAAATTTTGTGCGCGACTTAGCTGGCGTCGCTTTGTTTGTGACCCACACTGCAGTGTCGCGGACATTTTAAATCAATATGCACAACCTCCCGCCTTAGTGCGTGCGCTGTGGGAACCCTTGTGCATTGCCACGCTCAATACCCCGATCGCTTCGGCATCTGCCCAGGTGTTTTTACGTGTATTGCGCGACACCTTTACCCGCCGTAACAAAGACAGCCATTTACTCGTACCTAGGTGCACGATAGGGGATTGGTTCGTTGCACCTGCAACCGATTATTTGTTGGCGCAAGAGGTGTCCATATACCCCAATACTCGCGTCGTAGCGTTAAAAATCGAGGACGATGTGGTGCAAGGCGTAACCACGTCTGACAACCAATTCTACCCAGCACAGCGCGTAGTACTTGCAACGCCACCCCACGTCACGGCAAGCCTGCTCCGTGGCCACCCGATGCTCGATGAACTGGCATCTAAGCTCAGCATGATCCCCTACGAGCCCATAGTAACGGTATACCTCAGCTATGGGCCAGGCGTTACCCTTGGTATGCCGATGTTGGGCGTATTGGGCGGGACGACGCAGTGGGTATTTGATCGTGCTTGCAGTGGTGATGACGGTACATTTGCGGTGGTTATTAGCGCTGCGTCACCGTTACGTGACCAAACCAATCTCACGCTGGGGGCGCATGTCGCAAAAGAGCTGGCGCAGGTGTTCCCTCATCTGCCACCGGCAATTTCTATACAAGTGGTACGCGAGAAACGCGCTACATTCTTGTGTACACCTGAGGTGCAAGCGTTGCGTCCAAGCACTAAAACGCCAATAGGTGGGCTACTGCTCGCGGGTGATTATGTAGATACAGGTTATCCCGCCACTTTGGAAGGCGCGGTTATCAGCGGCTATAACGCCGCGCAAATCAGCGTTCAATAACTACAAACCGCGCCCTATCTCTATTCCTTCACGAAGACGTTCAACCTATCCTTAAGCTCAGCCGCGCGTGCACGGTAAAGTTTAGCAAGCTCGTGATGGGGATCGATCTCCAATACCCTATCAAACCCCTTAATGGCGTCGTCTAACTGCTGACGGCGATAGGCAGAATACGCATCTTTATAGAGCTTGTCGACATCCGCGACCTGCCCTTTCATCGCATCTAATTTTGCAGCGACTTTAGTGTTGGTAGGCTGCAAAATAGCGGCCTTCTGCAAGACTTTTTGTGCCGCAGTGACCTTATTCTCACGTCTCAACACGTCAGAGTGTTTGATATAAATTGTCACCAACGCATCTTGGAAGGGTGCCTCATCATCTAACTCGCCGTTTTCCAGTTCGTTCTCTATTAGTTCAGCCGCCTTGCTATATTTACCTTCATCCGCCAATCGTTTCGCCTTGGCCAAGGTTTGGCTTGAACTCAACTGAGTTTGGGGTGCGCGTACCTTAGGTTCTTTAGGTTCCGCAGCCGCCGTTTCCACCAAGCGCTGCTCGCCCGGGACCTTAATCCTCTGCCCGACACTTAGACGGCTGGGATTGTCCACAGCGTTATATTTGGCTAATATATGAAAACGCAGTGGATCACCTAGAAAGCGCTTAGCGACGGAAGAAAGCGAATCTCCTGCCTTTATCTCATAGTCAAAGTGCTTAGGCCCTA
>JAOUGF010000081.1 GCA_029857925.1 Gammaproteobacteria bacterium | reverse complement strand
TAACGAAGCGTTTAAGATTGTCGTAGGGGATACCGTGTGTATCTCACCGGGCACCGCCCATTGCGTAGAAAATATCGGGGCAGGGCCTTTAGTGATTTTATGTGCTTGTACTCCAGCCTACACGCACGAAGACACCGAACTCTTGCTTACGTTAGAGAATCAAACGCAACGGTAAATCAGGCGCTCATCAAAAGCGACGAGCGCTGTTATGGCGCTAACCGCTTTGTCGGGTCACGTCTACGTATAGCGTGATACGTTGCCCTGGGCGCAGGCGCGCGTGTTTTTTCACGCGGCGCGGGTTCCACTGCACCATATTTTCAATACTCACCTTAAAGCGGCGCGATATGCTGCCCAGCGAATCACCGCGACGGACGCGGTAAGTAATCTTGCGCTGTGTAATGCTGCTATCGAAGGGTGAAAGTTTGGCGTCCGCGTTAACCTTCACAAATAGGTTTTCGCCATTGCGCGTCCACACCACCAATTGTTGCCCAGTGCTCAGGGTATCGCGCGGGGCCATGCCGTTCCAACGCGCCAGCGCGCGCATATCCACATCATATTGCTGCGCAATGCTCCACAGTGTTTCGCCATCCAGCACGAGGTGAATGGATTTATCGCGGCCGCGTGGCGCAGAGTTCTGCAACGTACGTAGACGTTGTTCGGCGCTCAAGGTGTAACTGTCGGAGTCCCGCGCGGCTACGGGCACCATCAAGTCATTGCCGGCCTTTAGTTGGATGCCGTTAAGTTCGTTTATGGTCTTGATCACTTGTATGTTGGTGCGATACGTGGATGCGATACTGTTTAATGTATCGCCGCGGCGTACCGTATGGCGTTCCCAGCGGATAAGCTGGTCATCTGGCACTTCAGACAAGTTGGCCATAAAGGTATCAACCACCTCTAACGGCAGTAACAAACGGTGCGGGCCCGAGGGGTCGGTCGCCCAGCGGTTATAGGCCGGGTTTAACGTATAGATATCTTCCACCGTAAGGCCTGCAAGATCGGCCGCAAGTGCAAGGTCGATTTGACCGTTGACTTTAACAACATCAAAATAGGGTTCATTGGGGATCGACGCCACGCGCATACCCAAGGCCTTAGGGTTGTCGATGATGCGGGCAACGGCGAGTAATTTCGGCACATAGCCCCGGGTCTCCGCCGGCAATTTCAAGGACCAATAATCCGTAGGTTTTTTCTTGCGCCGGTTCTTTTGTATGGCCTTCAAAACGGTGCCTTCACCTGAATTATATGCCGCCAGCGCCAACGCCCAATCGTTATTGAAATGGGCGCCCAGGTCTTTGAAATAACTAATGGCTGCACGTGTCCCGGACACAATATCGCGACGCCCGTCGTACCACCAGTTTTGTTTCAGGCCGTAGCGTTTACCCGTGCCTGGAATGAATTGCCATAAACCTGCTGCGCGCCCGTGTGAATAGGCAAATGGTTGAAACGCGCTTTCTACGACCGGAAGCAGTGCAATTTCAAGCGGCAAGCCGGCCTTTTCCATTTCACTGACAATATAATAAAGATACGGTCGCGCGCGTTCCACCACGCGATCAAAATATTCTTGATTGGCCAAATACCAATCAAGGTCACGTTGAACCCCGGCGTGTGTATATAATTCGCGTAATGTGAGGCCTTGCCGTATCCTGCCCCAGAGGTCGCCCTCTTGGTCATAGGTGATAACCGCCTCGTCACCGCCTGTTTCAAAGGCGATTTCTTCTTCTATTTCGCTGCGTAAGCGACGTTGACCGGGCAGCGAGCCCAAGAGGGTCGCCTTGCTGGGGTTGGCAAGATGGTCGCCGATTTCTTCCATTTGTTCCGACTGAGCCCTGCAGCATAAATCGGTTGTAAACTCATGCGGCGGGAGCTCGAGCTCACTGTCTTCCAAAAAGACCGTAGGGTCGTGGTCTAGTGAAAATGCGTCTTGGTCACCATTGATAGCCGCAATATTTTTTGCGGTGTGCGTCGTGGAAGGTTGCTTTGCCGAACTGAGGCTAGAGGCGGATTTCAATGGTTTAGCGCTGGTAGCTGGCGCCTTGGTGTTTTGGTGCGCACAGGCGCTTAATCCCAAAATCCCTAAAACCGTAAAAAACAATCGTAAACTTCGAAACATGATCATAACCTCTTGCCCCCAGACCTCGCGTCGGCTATTACAAGCAAACATCTGGCCGTACAGGCTCCTCTATCGGTGGTGCGTGCTCAATTTAGCGGTAGGTAGTCCGCATCCTTGAGCAAGTCGCGTTATCCTATACACTTATTATTTTACGTAAATTAACCAGGGGGCTAAAATTTGATGAATTTAGGCATAAACCTTGGTAGTTGGTACAATCACAACCTAGAGTGTACGTCCTTGCGGACCGTACTACAATGTTTTTGCGCGCAGAATTTGGAGATCTACACCTTGGTCGCTCCTTTATTTATCAATAAGATAGCTAGTATAACTTTTGGAGGGCGATAATCCGTGGCCAGGGAGGACAGCGAACCCACCAAGATTGACGCCTATCTCCAGTTAGCAGAATGGTATGCCCAACCTCTAGGGAGACAATTGGCTGAGGAGCACAGTAACCGCCTGGCTCCGGTGCTTTCGGGGCTTTTTGGCTATCATTTACTGCAGGTGGGGGGGTATTTTGGAAATATGGTACAGCACACCTCGATACGTCATTGTGTCAAGGTGTCTCCCGCGTTGCCTACCGATCTTGTGGCCTTGCCAGAGGCCCTGCCGATTGCAACCGATAGTGTAGACGTGGTGTTATTGGCCCACACCTTAGAGATCGACCCACGTCCCCACCAGGTTTTGCGCGAAGTGGAAAGGGTACTGATTCCAGAAGGAAGTGTGGTTATTCTTGGTTTTAATCCGTGGAGTTTGATGGGTTTATGGCGCTGGCTGCCTACGCTGCGCGCAGGGATGCCCTTGTCCGGTCAATTTTTTAGTTTGTCGCGTATTCGCGATTGGTTGACGTTGCTGGACTTCGAAGTGACCCATACGGAATTCTTTTTCTATCGCCCACCGGTAAGCAGTGAAATATTACTGAGGAAATTGCGCTTCATCGAACCTATGGGGCAGCGGTTTTTCTATCAACAAGGTGGTACGTATATTGTAGTTGCGCGTAAGAGGGTGGTGACATTGACACCACTGCGGCGCAAAAAAGTGACAGCGAGGCGCGTATTGGCGCCGGGATATGCACACCATGGCGGATAAACGCGAATGGGTAGAAATATTTGCAGACGGCGCGTGCCGAGGGAATCCTGGCCCTGGCGGATGGGGAGCACTATTATTGTTTCGCGGCAAAGAAAAATGTTTGCACGGCGCGGAGCAACATACCACGAACAACCGTATGGAATTGATGGCGGTAATCGCCGGATTGATGGCGTTAAAACGCGCGTGTTTTGTGCGCGTGACTACAGACTCGCAATATGTACAAAAAGGAATTACAGAATGGTTGCCGTCTTGGAAGGCGCGCGGGTGGCGTACGGCGGATAAAAAGCCGGTTAAGAATGAAGACTTGTGGCGTAGGCTAGAGCAGGAGGCCGCGCGCCATACGGTAAGTTGGCATTGGGTACGCGGGCATAGCGGCCATGCGGGAAATGAGCGTGCCGACCAATTAGCGAATTTGGCGATAGATGAATTGTTAGAGAATCCGACACCATGAGACAAATCGTACTCGATACGGAAACGACCGGCCTCGAGCCTGCGCAAGGGCACCGCGTCATCGAAATCGGCGCGGTGGAATTGCTAAACCGGCGATTGACCGGCAAGCGTTATCATCAATATTTGCAGCCGGATCGCGACATCGATCCCGGTGCGATGGAAGTTCACGGCATTACGCCGGAATTTTTGGCTGACAAACCGCGTTTTCGCGAAATTGTTGACGATTTCTTGGCGTTTGTAAATGGCGCTGAATTAGTCATTCACAATGCGCCCTTTGATATCGGCTTTCTTGACCATGAACTGCGACTGTTGGGTGAAGACTTTAAACGTATGCAGGCCTATTGCACGGTCGCCGATACGCTGGTGATGGCCAGACAGTTACATCCTGGGCAGAAGAATAATTTGGACGCGTTGTGTAGGCGCTACAATATTGACAATGCGCACCGCGAATTGCACGGCGCGTTGTTGGACGCGGAAATCCTTGCGGATGTGTATTTGGCGATGTCGGGCGGTCAAGCATCCTTGGCATTGGTTGCGGATCCTGTCACCTCCGGCGCCAATCAAAAAACGGTGATACGCCTCGATAGATCCACGCTGCCTCCGCTGAAAATCCAATATGCCGACGCGCTTGAAATCTCCGCACATCACGCGCGTTTGGATGCATTGGATAAGGCTTCCGGCGGGCAGTGTGTATGGCGCAAGGCGCAAGAATAGCGATAGGTATCAATAGCCGTTGTCTTTCAGCCAAGCGATAATTTCATCTGGAGGCAATGGCTTGGTGAAAAAATATCCTTGTGCGACATCGCATTGCATCACCTTGAGCAAATCCAGTGTGGTGGCATCTTCAACCCCTTCCGCCACCACCTTTAGCCCCATATTGTGCGCAAGTTCAATCACCGATTGTACGATTGCGGCGTCCGCTGGCACCGTCTGCATATCGCGTATGAAGGATCGGTCTATCTTCAATTCATCAATTGGAAACGCCTTGAGATAGTGCAGTGACGTGTATCCCGCGCCGAAATCGTCTAATGATAATTTGACGCCGCGTTGATCCAATTGACTCAGAAGTTCGAGCGAGCGGTTAATGTCTGTCATTACCGACGTTTCTGTTAGTTCCAATGTGATGTCGCTTGGAGAGATATTATACAGGCGTAGAATTTGGTCGAGCTGGCTGAGAATCGTATCGTTTTGGAGGCTGCGCGCCGATAGGTTTATGGCGACATTGCAGTTTAGCTGGTGTTGCTTAAAATAGGCGTGTTGTTGCGCCGCGCGATGAAAAATCCAGGTCGTCAATGACACAATAAGCCCGGTTTCTTCGGCCATAGGAATAAAATCATCGGGCCTTATCAGGCCTTTCTGCGGGTGTCTCCAATATACCAGCGCCTCAAGGCCGCTAATACTGTGAGTGAATAGACAAATCTTAGGTTGAAAAAATAGTAGCAGCTCATCATCGCGTTCAATGGCCGTTTGCAGTTCGTTTTCCAGTGCCAGCAATTGGCGGCTGTTGGTGTCTAACGATGACTCGTAAAAACTATATCCCAATTGCCGATTTTTGGCCTGGTACATCGCGATGTCTGCGCAGTGCATCAGCGTATTGGGGTCACTGCCGTCTTGCGGGCAGAGTGCGATTCCGATACTGATATTTACGCTAATATTGAGGCCATTGACCTCCATCACCTCGCTCATTTCCCGCATGATTTTTTCTACGACTATCGAGGCTTCTTCACGATTGCTGACGCCAGGGAGTACGGCGGCAAATTCATCGCCGCCGAGGCGCGCAATGGTTTCTAGATCCAGACGTTTAAAATCCGCATCCGCCAAGCGCGCGATGGTATCGGTTTTTCGCAACGCCTTTTCGAGTCGCCTGCCGACCTGCTGTAGCAAATGATCGCCTGCTTGGTGCCCTAAGGTATCGTTGATGGCCTTAAAGCGATCCATGTCCATCATCAAAAACGCAAAGGGTACGCCTTTCTTTTTTGTCGCTGAGGTTTGAAACAGCAGCGCTTCTTGTAATAAAGATCTGTTTGGTAACGAAGTGAGCGAGTCCGTAAACGCCATGATCTCGAGCTTCTTATATAGAGTTTTGAGTTCGCGGGTCATTTTATTGAAATCACCCATCAACGAACGTACCTCTGGGTTTCCTACCAGGATCAATTCTTCCCCGATATGCGAATTGTCCGTGTGGATGAGGCGCAAATAGCGCGCAAGCGTGCGCAGAGGGGTTAGCATAGTGCGATTCAATAACATCAACGCGGAAATCGCCGCTAACAACGTTATGAGAGAAACGCCGATAAGAATAGCAATGAGAGTGTTTCTCAACGAGGTGTTGAGTTCAGAGATGTCTGAAGCGGCCTCTATGCGTAGCGAAGGTTCGCCTTCTGGAGAATAGAAATCCAAATGGGCAATGAGTGTATCCGATTGAGAGACGTTTGTTGGCCACTCGCGGGAACGATAGTGGATCTCTCCGTTTGAATGCAGGATGCTGATAGGCATGCCCAAGGTTTTTTCGATTTTCGAGACTGTCGTTTCGGGTTTGGCTAAAATAAGAAAATATCCCTTGGGAACCAGTCCGCCTACCGGGTACAGCATCGCATAATAGCCTTCATGATTATATGCGCACATTTCGTTCATGATTTGTACGCGCTCCGCACCTATGCGGCGACGTGCACGTTCAATAAATCGCGGACACACGATGTCCGGTGCGACAACAGTGACGTCGCCTTCGTTGGAGGCGGTAATCGGAACGACATCTTTGTCCAGCACAAAGAGTCTGGCAACACTGAGTACGCGCGCAGTAATATAATATTGAAAGAATTGGTCATCCATTGACCTGGCCAGCGCGATGACATCGTCATTGGCGCGGGCGGTTATAAAACTCGATTCTTTCTGAAAGGCGGAATTAAATTCGCGCCCGATTGCACTGAGTTTTTCCAGTTGAGCGGTTGCTTCATAGTGTATCAAGGTGCGCAACGCGGCACGTTGATTTTCAATCGCAAGGTGACGGAAAACTTCACCCGTAATGAGCGCCGAAAGCAATCCCAAAAAACCCATCAGGCCAATGGCGACCACAACGTTGGTGCGTATGGATGTTTGCATAGGGGTTAGAGGGCACTCTCCATAGAGGGTGTTGATATTAGGGTAATGACCTATGTAGCGGTAAAAAGTGAGAAATCTTGAAGCCACCCCAGGGCGGATCAGGTGTTTCCAAAGAGGCGGCGTGGAAGCATATATAGATAAAGAGATTGGACTGTTACGCAAGCCATATAGCGGTATTAAACCTGTTATATATTAAGGTGATAAGGCTATTTTCGTGATTATACTAATGTTGTCGTTAGCAAAGCGATCGGCGGGACGCCGTGCAAATGTCACGGTAACCGCTACTGCGTTGTCCTAGCGCGTAGCGCTCGCCAGTGGCGACGGAGGCATCCCTGCCGGTCGACACCCGCTCATACAGCGGGCTTTACCAACTAAAAAAGTGTGGAGTTGATCCAGAGATGGCTGAGTATACCCGCCACATACCCCGCTGCGATCGCAGGTGTCCAGCGCAAGTGGCTGCTAAACGTATATACACCGCGTGCCTGACCCATTAAGGCCACACCCGCGGCGGAACCGATAGACAGCAGGCTGCCGCCGATTCCGGCCGTCAGTGTCACCAAGAGCCATTGCCCTACGGACATCTCTGGCTGCATGTTTAACACTGCGAACATGACCGGGATATTGTCGATAACCGAAGATATGACGCCTATCGTGCTGTTTGCGATGGTCGCGCCCAAGCCGGTGTACAACGCCGTGGACAGTACGTTTAGATAACCTAAAAAACCTAATGCACCTACGCACATTACAACGCCATAGAAAAACAACAAAGTATCCCATTCCACGCGGGCGATCTTGCTGAAGATTTCAAATTCCACCGCGTCGGACTTCGCGTTGCTCCTCTGTTTGCGTGTGCGCAGAAAATAGCCATAAATCTGCAAACATGCGAGGCCTGACATCATGCCGAACACGGGCGGGAGGTGCCATAAACTATGCCCGAGCACGGTCAGTGTAATCGTGGCGGAAAATAATACGAGGATGCCGATCCCGCCATGCCGGATCGCAACGACTTGATGCGCCTTTTCAGGTGTGCCTTTGGGCACCGCAAAATGCATAAGCAGTGCGGGCACGACAAAGCTGACAACAGATGGAATAAATAAATGGAAAAATGTCCAGAAATCCAACACGCCTTTTTGCCAGACCATTAATGTGGTGATGTCGCCAAAGGGTGAAAAAGCGCCGCCGGAATTCGCGGCCACGACCAAATTGATGCAACCCAGGCTGACGAAGCGGGCATTGTCGCGACCCAGGGCCGTAACCACCGCGCACATCACCAGTGCGGTCGTTAGATTGTCCGCTACCGCTGAAATGAAAAAGGCG
>JAOUGF010000080.1 GCA_029857925.1 Gammaproteobacteria bacterium | reverse complement strand
CGACATAAAAAAACGCCCACATCGGTGGGCGTTTTTCGACGACAAACAAATACGCGGATCTACGCGGCTTGTTCTTCGATGGCCTTTTCCAACCACTTTCTCAAGCGTTTGGCATCGCCGATGCGGCTTTGTTTGCCCCAGGAATCCAAGAGCACCACAATCAACGGACGACTGCCGATTTCCACCTGCATCACCAAACAATAGCCGGAGTCAGAGATGTAACCGGTTTTGGATAACCCGATATGCCAATCATCATTGCGTACCAAGCGATTGGTGTTCCCAAAGCGCAACGCGCGCCGCGCCTTCTTGCCGGTCGTTGCGACGTGCATGTAGGGTGCGGTGCTGGCATCACGAATAAACGGATATTCATAGGCTGCCTGCACCATTTTTACGAGTTCTCGCGCGGTAGACACGTTGTCACTATTCAACCCGGTAGCGTCTACAAAATGCGTATGGCGCAACCCCAGTTGCCTGGCCTTTTCATTCATTTCTTTTATAAACGCCGCTTTGCCGCCAGGAAAACTACGACCTAATGCCGACGCAGCGCGGTTTTCTGAGGCTAGCAAGGCCAGTTGCAGCAACTCACCCCGTGAAAACACTTGGCCAGCGCGCAATCGTGACCGCGAACCGCGTAAACGGTCCCGATCGTCTTTGCTGATCTCGATAGGTTCATCCAGCGGGAGTTTCGCGTCTAGGGTCACCATCGCGGTAATTAATTTGGTAATAGAGGCGATAGGAATGGTTTGATCGGCGTTTTTTCCGAACACCAATTCGCCCGATTGTTGATCGACGACCATCGCAGTGGAAGAATTCAGGCGCAGGCGCGCGGGGTTGAGATCGACACGATTCCAGCCCTTCCAATGATCACGCGAAACTTCCCCAGTGGAGACATCAGCGGAGATTTCACTCGGCGCTGCGACGGCCTGCGCCACTGCTTGAGCAGGCGCGGGGGCGGGTACTACATCTTCTGCAGCGGTCTCTGCCCAACTGGGTGTTACCACCCACATCAGGCTAAAAATCAATCCTATTCTATACATAACTGGCCTCACAAATCCCAAAAACACATCTTGGCCTATCCACCGCGATAGGCTGTCAGACCCTTGTAATTCACTCGGGGCGCCAGGGTCATGCCCCAAACACGAGTATCTACTGACACACTTATCGGCAGATTATTGCCTTAAATTAACGCTATTGAAAGGAGATTTCTACCCCTACACCGAATAAAATATTTTACCCTTTGTTTTTCTTGGTTTTTTTCCTCACAACTACAGTGTCCACCCACAGACCTTGCGAGATTCCTGCGATTGCTGTGCCAGCATTCGCCGGTGGCGGCCTAGTATCCTACCGGACTTAGTACTTATCTCCCGCGGGAAGGCCATTTTGGCCCTATTTTTTCAACCCAGATTTGACATAAGACGTCGCAGCGACGAGTGCGGGGATGCATGAATGCCCTAGGGTGGCATCCTGTCTGGCATATAAGGCAACCCAGGGTTCGTTGTCGAGAGCGGCCAAGGTGTTGAACATAGGCGAAAATAATTGCACCACACGCAGAGGGGTGGTTATCGCTAGGGGGGTGAACGTTTTTGATGACATCTGATGCATTGAGCGTTCGCAGTAGATGGTGTGAAAAATTTAAGTTGAATACTTACAGCTGGTAATATCGCCAGCACGTTCAGTTTTGGGCGTTTTTGACGACAACCAAGATGGCGCCCCATGGTTGAGTTGGCACGTGGAATCCCCGGGAAAAAAGACGTTCCATAATCGTATTCACATTTTTCACGTCGCCAGCGTGGGTATCGTGATCGCGTTTTTGCTTGGCATGGGAGCGGTATACCGCTTCAATTCAGATGCTCAACAAAAATTCCTCGCCATTTATTCTGTCTATGTTCCACTCAAGGAAGCGTTAGCGAAAATACGTGAACACCTCATTGCGTTTCAAAACAATCTGCAAGATATTGCGACATTAAACGCCCATAGTTCCCCGGAAGAACTCGCCGTACACCGCGATGCGATACAGCATGAAATTCATGAGATAGTGCGTTTATTAGGGCGGGAATACGCAACCGAAGGGATGATTGATTTATTTCTCAATTACCATCAGGTGGCACTGAGCCTGGCGAAACAAATGCACACCGAAGCCAATAGCACACTAGGCTCGGACATTCAGAACGTAGTTTTAATGCGCTCATTGTTGGAAGAACGCTTGCAAGGGGTCGAACATTATTTGGATGTCACTTATCAAAAAGACACATTGGACGCGCAAAATAAAATGCGATGGGTCACCTGGACGGTCTTCATTTTGATCTTGTTCCTCACCGCCACCCTAACGGCGGCATCCTTGATTATCGTACGACTCATTGTAAAGCGCGTAAACACATTGGTGGAATTCGCGCAAGAGGTCTCTACCGGCAATTATTCGATTGCATTGAACGTACAGTGGAACGATGAATTCGCGACTGTCGCACAGGCGTTGGATTCCATGGTGATCAGCATCAACGAAAAAAATGCGATATTGCACCGATTAGCGAATTTTGACGCGCTCACCGAGCTATTCAATCGCAATGCACTGATTACTCGACTCAACGCCGAGATCGGCGCGGTGCGCAGACATGGCTATGCGATGAGTTTTTGCATCTGCGACATCGATAATTTCAAAACCATTAATGATCGCTACGGACACCTTGTCGGCGACCAAGTGTTACGCGCGTTTGCCGGTTGTTTGCGCAATATTCTGCGCATTGAAGATGTCGTGGGCCGCTACGGCGGCGACGAATTTTGCGTGGTACTTCCACATACGCCGTCCGCAGAGGCGAAACTCGCAATGGAGCGAGTCCTCCAGTGCTTTCGCACTATAGCATTCATTGACGATCAACAGCAGACGTTTTCTGTAACCGCCAGTTTCGGCATTTGCGGATTCCTACCCGGCATGGGTACGTCCGATCTCATCCGTGACGCGGACGCGGCGCTATATGAGGCGAAAAAGATGGGACGCAATTGTGTGACTACCAAAACTTAACACTTTGTTCCCATGGAATGCGTACCGGAACGTACATGTCATACATTGACTAGATCTACGGTTGAGTCGTTTTCGTCAATTGTTCTATCGAGACACAACGCGGTCTCACCGCCTCGGCGCGCAACGCGGCCAACACCGGATTGATCACCGTCATCTGTACGGTCACTTCATACGTGCCATCTTCAATCGGATTGGACATGACGATCTGCGCGTCCTTAATCGATTTGTCTATCATCACGCGGACACGATCGTTTTGCATGGTCATATCACTGACGGTCGAATTGCCGTATATCCGCATACCGTAGACCTGCTCCGCGAGGTTTCGATACGCGTCAAGGGTCGCAGCGCGTTGCGCCAATAATCGCCGTTGCGTTGGGCTGTAGTAGTCTTTGGGGGGTGCGCCGCGGCCTATTGCCTCAACGGTCTTGCGATCGGTGCCCATGAATTGCGCGTTACCATAACCAACGGCGGTACCCGCCGGGCAGTCTTCCGGGTTGTCGGTATAGATTATTTCGCCGGATTGGAGGTTGCGCCCCGCCGACGCGACATGACGGGCCTTTGCGGTTTTTGGCAATGCTGAGGACGGGGGTTTTGCCGCCTCCGCACCGAGCACGCGCATATTCTCGGGCTTTAAGCCTCCCTCCGGCAGCGTCGTCTGTATTTTGTTCTGTGCAGGCGGCTCACCGCGCTGCGTCACTACCGGTGCGACCGGGGTGCATGCACTGATAAGCATCACCAGCAGCGAAAAATACTGCGATATGACCTGCCTTTTGATCTGCGTATATATCATAGCATCGCGCGACTTTGTTTCCCTCTACCGAAAGTAACGGCAGTTCGCGGCGATACTTAAATCTCTTCATTAATAGCCGGTAATGGTGACGGTAATCGTTGAGCTATACGCCCCTGCCGGCAAGCCGATGACCGACGCCCCGGCGACGGTGACGGCGATACTGCGGCTGCCTGCCGTCACATTGGCGACACTGGTTTCAACTATCGTCGGGACTGCCGAGAGCGTCACCTCGGCTTGATTGTTGTAACTAATGCTATAACCGAAACTGTTGCCGCCGTTTACCAACACGCCCCCCGTATCGTCCGCCAGACTCACGTCGTAGGACGCTTGGCCCGACGAATCTATGGTGGCGGTAGCGACGGTTTGGCGCACCACATTCACACCCGGTATGGCCGTAAATCCGACCACCCCGGATATCACCACATTGACCACTGCCTGCGCCGGGGACATCAGCAACATACCCGCCCACAACCCAAGAAAATAAAATTTCATTCTATGTATTACCATACGGGTCTCCTTGCGACGACAAAAAATGCTTGTTGACCGTGGCTATTTCGCCACATACTTAATTACTCCTAATTCCACACTTTGCGCCTTGGTCGGCGCCACATCGAACTGCGCGTCACCCGGGACGCCGTCAACCGCAATCCGAAAATGTCCGGTGCGCAATCCTTCAATTTGAAACCGCCCCGTTTCGTCCGTGAAGAAATCCACACTGAATCCGTCTGACACGCGCACGGCATGCGCCATGACCAATGCCAACGGGGCGCCCTCCGCATCGTGTAACGCGCCTAATCCGAACACCGCCATATCGCCCCTTAGCGGTAAAAATGCGCCGCTGCGATAGGTAGAAAACACATTTGTGATCGCGTGATCCAAACGATATGCGGCTTGCGGGTCTTCCACTTTCGCGAATATCGGTGAGGCGCTATAACTGCCCAAGCCCGAAAAGAGTTGCGTAGATCCGCCACTCAACGCCAAAAATTTATCCTGCGAGCTGCCGCGCCCAACCAGGATGGGTTCGTCCGTTGCGCTCACATTTTTCACTATAATATAGGGCGATTTATGGAGTGCGCGCCCCCACGCCAACGATCCACCGGCGTAGGCCAGCCCGCTGCTCAATGTTTGGCGTTCAAAGCGGGAACGCAAACGTGATTGCACGTCCTGCGCTTCCGTTCCGCTATAACTGTATTCAAAGGAACGGGCATTCAAAAGTGAATTTGCGACCAATGAGCGTGAGGCGTCCGAATCCGCCACCGACACATTTGCGGCCACGCCGACGTCACCGCCGGAATTGAAGTTTATCGCCTGGCGCTTTTCATGTCCCAGCGAATTATACGCGCTGTGAGTGCCCCCGTATTTCCAAGGCGTCCACGCCATGCTGAGCGTAATACCATTACGCGGCACGCGAGCACCGACCACGGCGTACGAAGACACCTCCACGCCCAGAAACAAATTGGCGGTTACCGCGGAATCCATGCGCATACTGAAAAACGTATCTGATAACCCGTTCCAACCTTCGCTGTATTGCGCGCGCAACACCGGCCGCACCCCCAAAAACTTAGGGAATGAATAAAGGCTGGACACAAAATATTTCGTCTGTGAGGTACGCGGCCCCTGACCTAGGCTGCGATAATATTCGCTCATATAACGCATCGAAATAGAAAACGCCGTCGTGGGTTTGCTGTACAAATAATTCGTGGAGACGGCGAAATCGCGCAATGCAGCCTTCTGCCATGCGCTCCCCGCCGACGCATTGGTCTCCAACGTGCCCGCCGCACCTAACGCGGTTACCGACCCCACAACGGCCATATAATCTCGGCTGCCTTCCGCACCACCCGCGAGCGTCACATAAGGTGTATATCCTTGACGCAAAAAGCCGGAAAACATCGGATGATCTTTTAGATAGAGGATACTGCCGTCAGCCGAATTATAACGCGGCACTCCTGCCGTAATACCAAAGTCACGCACACCCTCGGCCAATATTCGAATGTCGTTGTAACCCTGATAATTGTAGACACGCGTGCGGCCTTTGATATCGGTGGCTTCTATGGTCACGTTACTGGTGCCGTTGATGAGCGGAAAGTCCAGCAAATCATAGTACCCGCCCGGCAACATCAGCTGTCGATACATCGCATTATTGACATACACCTTGACGGTGGAGGCGTTTTCCAAAAAAATCGGTTGATAGGTGATGGGGTTGAATATCAAGTTGGGTTGCATAGAAAGTTGCGTACCCAACGTCATCCCCAATAGCGGGGCGCTGCCCATCATCCCGATGCCGCGAAAACCGATGTCGCCGAGACTGAATCGCGTATACTTCTCCGCAAAATCTGCGGTCAACGTCGTCGCACGTCGCGCATCTTCTTGTTTGAGGAAGTCGTAACGATGATCATGTTCTAACACCCAGTTTTTATGCGCCCAGTGGCCCTCCAACAACAATTCGTCACGGGCGATCGCCTTGTCCAACCTCAGTTGTTCCCAATAGGCGCTCAACGACGCGCTATTCGCAGCGGGCCACAAATCAATCGACTGTTCCATAGCAAGCCGCGCATTGACTTGGCGCTTTTGGTGCACACGATAGCGCGCCGGGGTGACGATTCTTACCGAATAATTGGCGGGATTCGTTTCCACGATAAACTTCAACTGACGCATCTCACTGACGCCTATCCAGCGGCGCGCCTTAAATCGCGCGCGCACATCTTTAAATACGTCCTCAAGCAACACCGGTTTTAGTATTGCTAAGAGTTCCGCTGCATTAAAAAACACTTGTGTAAACGGCGTGTTCGTCTGCACGCCAATGCTGTTGGGTTCCAAATCGTCGAGCACGAGCATCGCATTGGTTTCCTGGATATCGGTCACCGGGGCGTTTTGTACCTGAACGTTCCGATCCGGCGCGACATAGGTGCGAAAACTGCGCAGCACCTGCGACCGCTCTTCGCCGGGTGCGGACGTATTCGCAGGGGATACACCGTTCGGTGTATTCGCGCCGCGCTCGTCGCCTGGGCGTGTGCCTGAGGACGTTGACGGGTCAACTGAAAATTTCGGCAACGGCAACGGCGTAGGCAGTGGTTTAACCTTGGGCAGCGGCAGCACAGACAAGCGTTCGACTTCTTCCGCGTATAATTCCTGGAACGCGCCCGCTAAGCACATTGCTAACATCACCCCTGCAACGCTTTTGCCCGTCATCGCCAACTGAGATTATTCAAAGTTGATACTCAGCTGCCCGCGCTCCTTTTCACAGCGCAGGCACTCCCAACGCAGGTCTAATGAATAGTCGCGCGCCAAATCTATCGTCGGCGCGGGTGCGCTCGGCCATCGCCAGCGCACGACATGCGTCGTTCCCGGTAATAAATTGGTCAATGGGATGGGTTTTAGATCTTCGGCGTTATCCAAAACCTGCTCTTTATTCGCCTGTTTGAAGGTCAGCATGGGCCTGGACAATAGGCTGTGCGTGTTGCCGGTGTTTTTGAGTGTCAATGTAAAGCCATCTGCGGCACGCACCGCCGACACCACCTCGATCTGCGCGCGCGGACGTTCCGGCAGCACATATAAGGCGGTAACAAATCGCGACACAAAACGCACCCCCGAACCCTTCACGTCGCCATCCTTGGTCGGCACTTCTTCCACAATGATGCGATAGGCCTGTTCGACCTTGGGGGGCGCGGTTTTTTTCTTTTGCGTCAGGCGTAGACTGCGTTGTTCGTTGGGTTTTAGCAACACCTGGCGCGGGAATATGACGAGATCTTCCGTCGGTGTACGCACCTCCAGCCCGTTCGCATCTTGTCCGCGCGTCCAGGCTGACACCTTAATGGGGAGTGTCCTTGCGGTGTCGTTGACCACATTCAATTCATAATAACTCGAGGCCGTCGGTGCCCAATCTCCCGACATCGGGGACACGTTCAGTGCCCAGCTGTAATCTGTAAACAACGCGCTGCCTAAGTACGTAGCGTATGTCATCAAACGCTTCACTGAGTGGATTATCGGCATGTTCGCCCTCCTTGATTTCGGTTATCCCCAAAAAACGACATGCCCGACCCCGCCAACGGATGGATCGGGCATGCAAACCTACGTACAAATTACAGTGCGGTCACATCCACCGTAATCGTGTCTACATAGTTACCGGCGGGTAAGGCAGCCGTCGCGGCGGTGAAGTTGAATTGGAAGGTCAACACCTTGGCGGCCTGCGGCGTCGCCGTGGCATCAAACGTCGTCGGTGTGCCGACTAGAGCGGTGGCCGCAGCCACTGAGCAAGCGGCACAG
>JAOUGF010000079.1 GCA_029857925.1 Gammaproteobacteria bacterium | reverse complement strand
CCTGCTCTCCATATTGCGCGCAATCACCCAACGCGTAGACGTCAGGCGCACTTGTACGCAACCAGTCGTCTACGACGATGCCCCGCCGAGTTACAATATCGGAACGTTGTGCCAGCAGTACATTGGACCGCATACCCACCGCAGATAGAACGCAATCCGCATGGATATCCTCTCCCGAGGCAAGCGAGACACGATAACCTGATGTATCTCTTTGAATGGCGCTGACAGTCGTGCGCATTTTCCATGTTACACCTATCGCTTGAAGCGCGACGGCAAGTGCGTTGCCGGCCACTTCCGGCAACAAATTTTGCAAAGGAAAGTGGTGCGGATGAACGACGGTTACTTTATGCCCGCCTTTACACAAATCATTCGCGAATTCGCATCCGATTAGCCCTGCACCGATAATTAATATATGGCGCCCGACACCGAGTTGTTGATAAAAGGCCGAATAATCGTCCAAATGGTTGACGCTCATCACTTCGTTAACCGCGTCACCTTGCATTTCCGTACGTATGGGCTGCGCCCCAATCGCTACCACCAAGCTGGAGTATGAAACGCTACCTTGGTTCGTATACACCCGATGGCCTTGCGCGTCTATTTTATCGACTGTCGTGTGCGCCATCAGCGTAAGATTAAGTTGCTGCGCCATCGCCGCCGCGTTCGTTGTAATCAACTGTGCGGGTGTCTTTCCGCTTTGAAAGGCATTCGACAACATCGGTTTAGAATAAAAATCGCCACTATCGGCGCATACTAAAGTGACGGGGATTTCGGCATTTAATTTACGAATTTCGCGGGCTACTGTGTAGCCCGCGAGTCCGCTGCCGATGATAACGATGGGTTGCATACGCGTCCCCTTTTCGTAGCTCGGAGTTTAGATTTCAACCATATCAAAGTCGCTTTTGGCGACACCGCATTCCGGACACGCCCAATCCGCCGGGATGTCATCCCAACGTGTACCCGGCGCGATGCCCTCTTCCGGCAGACCTTGTTCTTCATCATAGATGAAACCACACACCAAACACTGAAACTTCTTCATCAAAATACTCCTCAAAAAATATCATTACCGAATGATACTCGATAGTTTGCCGCATTACATCCACACTATTTATCGATTTTCGCAAGAACATCGCGATAGTGCTGCGCGTGGCGTTCTTCTACCTTCGCGAGCGCTGCGAAGCGTCGCTTTGCCATCAACAATGTCGCTTTGAAACGCTCGGCATGCTCACGTGACTCGGCGATTTGCCCATCAATCTCTACGACGGCGGCGGAATTACCTTCATCCTCCGCAATACATCGAAATTGCGGATACATTTCTGTATATTCGTACGTCTCGCCGTCTATCGCCATTTGTAGACACTTCGCCGGAGTCATATCGGACGCGGGATAGAGCAAATCGAGGTGGCCGAAGGCATGGGCGACTTCTTGCTCCGCCGTGGCCTCAAAGGCGAGCGCGGTATCAATATCGCCTGCCGCACGCGCCAATTTAGCGAAATAGCGATATTTTATATGCGCCATAGACTCACCTGCGAACGCAGATTCGAGGTTTTTCAAGGTCTTAATTTCCGGTATTTTCATAATATTACACCTCAGTTGGGGGTAGACATCAGCCACAGTGGCCTTGCGTTATACTTTACGTCCACTAGCCTTGATATATCCAATATATTGTTTATAATATAGTGATATGTTTTGCTTATCATATAAATGAACTTAAACGCCCTACGATTTGCGATCGCCGTTGCGGAAGAACGTAATTTTCGCCGGGCGGCTCAACGCTGTTTTGTAAGTCAACCTGCGCTGACGTTGGCGATCCAAAAGCTAGAATCAAGTTTAGGTATTTACATTTTTGAACGAAACAAATCGCGTGTGGAGATTACGGACGCGGGCGCCGTCATCATAAATCAGGCTCGACGCGTTGTAGAGGAGGCGGCGCGTTTACAAGAGTTCGCAATACAATATCGCGATCCATTGTCCGGCCCGTTACGTCTGGGCGTCATTTATACCATTGGACCCTACTTGCTACCAGACATCATCCCGATATTGCACAAACTCGCGCCGCGCATGCCGTTAATCGTTGAGGAAAATACCACCGTCAATCTGGAGTCACTCTTACGCGCAGGTAAATTGGATGCAGCCATTATCGCCTTACCGTTTGAAGTATCCGGCATAGTAAAACGCGTGTTGTACGATGAGTCATTTGAAGTCGTTTTTCCCAACGATCATGCGTGGCGACACAAGCGCGAAATACATCCCGGTGAATTAGCCAGTGAACACGTGTTGTTATTAAATAGCGGTCATTGTTTCAGCAATCAAATCGTAGAGGCCTGCCCTGAACTTTCGCGCCATAGCGATGATATTCAGCAAGGTAATTCGTTAGAAACCCTGCGTAATATGGTTGCCTCTGGACTGGGTGTCACTGTATTGCCCTGCAGTGCAAATACTGAAAAATATCGCTCGCCCTTAATCACCTCGCGACGCTTCGCGTCACCCGCACCGTCTCGCAGGGTGGCGCTTGCGTGGCGCGTAAGTTTTACGCGTTCTGCAGCAATAGAAATTATCATACAAGCGATAACGTCAATAACATCTGCGTGCTATAGGCCAGTGAAAAATTAAGAGAACCTCTAACAATTCGATCAGGGGATGCAGCGCTAGGCGAAAAGGGGCGAAAAAGCGCAGTTTACACGTTGCCTCAAAGGCCTGACATATCTGAGCATTTTTTTAACCCTTTTCAACGACGCAATGCGCCGCTCAGCGAATTTTTAAAGGTTCCCTTCACAAAGGAGTTAAGCCATGCTCCATCGATGAAATGGGCGCAAAACGAAACAAGTTTTGTAATTATTCCGCACACACCTGACAGTGAATGCCGCAGGGCGCAGTTAGTGTAGCGCATCCACCTTTTTTTAGGCGGATGAAGACGCGCACTCATCACCTTCGGCTGCCAACGAAGCGCAGGCGTTTTTCCTGAAAAATTGAAGTTGGTTTCGCGGATGCGATGCGTTTATCCGCCCAATACGCTGTATTGTGCAAGATAGGGCTCTAAGGTGCGATAAGCGCGGCGCATCCGCTGTGCGTTGTCAGTATCGAAACTAAGCGAAACCTTATATTTTCTCAGAATTTACATACTAAAGGCCCCGGGTTGCGCAAGCAACGCCCCACCTAAGCTGAATTTTACCAATTTTATAGCCATGGAACTTACAGAGGGAGAAACAATAACTTCTAAAAGTCAGCGGCGGCGCTGCCTACCATGCATGCCGCTGCTGAAATACACAGAGGGGACCTCTAAAAATACATTACAGCCGAAATGCATACGTCACGTACAAGCACAGTTTCCCAGTTACTCCACGCACCCCGATTTTAATTACAAACAACCATTTCTTTCCAGTACTTGCGTATGCTCTCGTCATCGGCTGAATTGAATGTCTAGAGGCCCCCTATATACGCTATTTCACTGCTTCCACCATATAGTGCAGTGCCGACTTCACATCTTCATCCTTAGTTTCCGGATTACCACCCTTCGCGGGCATATTCCCCGTTTTACCTTTAAAGCCCTTTATCGAATGTTCCAACAACACCGCCTCACCTTGCGCCAGGCGATCTTTCCACCCAGCCTTGTCGGTTAGTTTCGGCGCGCCCGCGATGCCACTGTTATGGCACATAGCACACGCGTTGTCATAGGCCGCTTTACCTTCATTTGCGGAAAACGCGGTAGAAACGTTTAAAAGCGCAACCGCTGTAACGATTAACTTCACTACCTTCATAAACCCTCCAAGCGAGACCGTGGAATTTCATCATCTATAGGCGAACACCCTTGCCTACGGTTTCATTATACGCCTAGATACCGTCCAAAACCAAGCGCCGCAACGCAAAAATATCTCCACCTGTTGCGCGCCAAAATTAACAAAAAATACCGATCTGATCGGTGCACCATCGTCATGTCCAATGAAGACGCTGCAACTCAAGTTCAGAGTGATTTTTAATTCCGGAATTGAAAATATGTGTAAGTTTTTTCAAATTATGTTCCGTCTGCAATCAATAAATTCAAATTTTAGAGCGCTTCTTTTCATGAACAACCTAGGATTTATGTCGGGTTAACGTTTAGTCCACAATTCACTTCCGCAGACTGTCTGTCCTTCGTTTATGAAGCTCAGGTGAAGAAGATGGCAGATTAATTAATGGGCACAGTAAAAAATATGATGTGGGTTTTTCCTTGCCAACGAATATGCCCCTGCTATCTTTTTAAGAACAGTCGAACCAATACGAAACAAAGTTTTCTGGTCGGCTGTTTTATACTCTTATAAGAATTAACTATGTCTAGGTGTTTTTTGTAAACTAAAAATAATTTTATCTTTTACGCAACGTCGTACTTTAAATGCGTAAATAAAAGAATGTGGGGCAGTTGCAGTTCAGCAAGGGATGCGAGAGAGATTAATTGGGACGCTAACTTTGGCAGTAAGGACGTGCATTTTGCGTGACCTTATTCCACGGACTGTTGCGCCTTGAAAACATCGTCCGCACCCGCTCCAGAAGTGTGATTCTGTTTTTTTAACGAAAATTTCCCAATTATTTTGGGTAGGGGTTGCTTTGCCGGAAGAAAATCCGGTTGCAAAACGGGGAGCAGTATTTAAACAAAATACTGCCTAGTGATCGACAATGAACGTTGAGGAAAACACATGGAAACAAAACACGGGTTACTGCTTTTTTCGGTCTTTTTTCTGAGCCATGCCGCACAGGCGGCACCACCTAATTATTCTATTCAAGAACTCGCGGCACCGGATGCCCTGGTAACATCCAGTTATGGTCTCAGAGGCGATTTCACCGGCGTTCGCACCGGTGAATTTCCGTCAATGAACGACTATGGCGATATCGGCGGTCGCATTGCACCGCCGCCAGGAAGCGACCCACGCTACACCGCGTTACCCGCCATCTGGCATGACGGCGTACTTCAAAAAATAGAACTACCCGCGTGTGAAAACACGGTAACATTTTGCATTTCTCGAATAACCGGACTAAATAACTACGACATCGCAATTGGGACGGCCAATATTCCCAAGTATCCCAGTCCCTGGGGCGTGTCTCCGTTCGCGCCCTACTATCAACATGAGACGATAGTCATCAACGGTCGCATGGGGGCGATCAAAGGCAATGGATCCGAGTTCGGTTGGAGTGCGGATATTAATGATCGCGGCACCGTAGTTGGCACCAGCCGATCCACGGAGTATGTTGTACATAGCGGTGACTATCTTCCGCATGGCTTTGTTTGGGTGAGCGACCATTTTTCATATGAAATCGGTCACTACAAACAATGGAGCACAGCAAATGCGATTAACAATGCCAATCAGGTGACGGGTACGCTAGATTTTGACAACACTGGCAACAGTCGCGCTTATCTTTGGCAGGATGGAACGACGCAAGACCTAGGCACATTGGGCGGTACAAACAGCGAAGGCTGGGACATCAGCGATGCGTTGTCGCCCCATGTCGTAGGCGAATCGTCTACCGCGAACGGAATTCATCACGCTTTTTTATGGCGAAACGGGCAGATGCAGGACCTTGGCACCTTGGGTGGTAATGAGAGCATCGCGCGTTCCGTCAATAAAAATGGAGATGTTGTCGGCTACGCCGAATTGTCAAATGGCACCAAACATGGCTTTATTTGGACGCAAGGCCTCATGTACGATTTAAATAATTATGTACCTGCCGGTAGCGGCTGGGAGATTTTGGACGCATATGTGATTAATAAACATGGCGAGGTCTTGGTACGCGCACACAACGCCCAGGGCGAAAAATATGTTGTGATGTCGCCGCCTAACACGGTGCATGACGCGCGCCCGGTATTGACGAACGCCCCTCCCGGCGTGAAACATCTTACCTCAGCCCTGTACGGCGGAACTGAAATGGAAGGCGCATACGCGGAAACGGCGGACCCCTCCGGCAATAACTATACGGCTGGGTATTTTTATAGCAACAATATTGATTTTGATTTGAGTGCTGGCACCGACGTCTTTTCGCCCTTTTCAAGCAATCGTAACAATTCCAATCAGTATGCGCGCGACCTGTATATAACTAAGACACGCGCAGATGGCAGCTACGGTTGGACGGTCACCATTGGAAACGGCGCGTACTATTTCAGTACATACATTACAAAAATGGTCACGGACGCTAACGACAATGTATATGTTGCCGGTTGGTACTATGGTGACTATCGTACCTATTTTGGCTCAACAAACGGCGTGCGCACAACACTGTCTAATTATGATGTATCTAATTATTCGACAAAAAGTTTTGTCGCTAAATATGACACGAACGGAATATTGCAATGGACTACGTTGATCGTCGCGCCGTCAAGCACAGGCGTTAGCGGCCTAGCCATTGCACCTGATGGAAAAATCCTGCTTTCCACCATATTTAGCGCGTACAACTCACAAGGCTACAACGTAGATTACCGGGATATCTACATTTTACCCGGTACCGACACATCTGCGGTACTCCCGAATACGCCGACATTACGCGGTATCGAAGGTTGTAACGGGGTGTTAATCGCATTGTCCCCCGCCGGCGCATTTTCCAGCGGGCAAATGATCTCACCAGCACAGGCGAATTCAGGCTGCGTCAATACGATGGATGTTGCGGTAAGCAAAACCGGTGATATCTATCTGAGCGGTTCGTTCACCGGTACGATAGATGTGAATCCCGGCGCGGCTACTGACCTACGCACAAAGTCCACCGGTGTGCAAGAGAACTATCTCAGTAAACTCAATAGTAACGGCGGCTATGCGTGGACGATAACTCACCCCGCTAATAACTATTCCGATCTTACGGGAGTGCTGGCGGATACAGATGGCGGGGTCTATTGGTTTGATGCAAACGTCTATGATCGAGCCAAGCTACGGCACGTGGATAAGCAAGGTACACTATTGTGGGAACGTTCGGTAATGGGCGACTACTTCTCGCAATATGCGCGCAACCGACCGAAATTTTTTGCCGACACCTTGGGTAATGTATACATCACTGGCATCGCGACGAGCTCGAAAAATTTCAATACCCAAGGAGGTATGGACTATAAACGCGTGGACAATTGGGGGATAAGTTTTGTCACCAAATGGAAGGCGGATGGCAACTACGACTGGACATTGGTTTCAGATGCGGTCACTGAAGACTTGTATGTGGATACAAACGGGTCAATGACCTTGGTAGGCTATGCTTATGTTGCGTTGGACTACGATCCCACCGATGCCATACCCGCGATTCCAGTTAAAGGCAGCTATGATGCGATGCGGATGACGTTTATGACGGCCCGCTAAGTCATAATGTAAAAAGTCGTTTGTACTTCAATTGGCGCGCCTCTGGCGCGCCTGTTTTTTGCATAACTAGAGAAGTAGTCGCAATTTAGTCATATTTGCGTTAAGGTAGTTTAACCTAGAAACGGCAGTTGACCGCTACTGGCTAAACTAACGTTATGTTACTAATAGAATTATCGTAAAGGTAACAATCACCCGGTGGGTGGGAGCGCTGTGCCGCAGATTGCACGCTTTGCCGCGCGCATGTTTGCGTTGCAAATCTTGTTAAGGGCTCGCCATTAACAGCGATTTGCGCCTTGCCCTGCGCACGGCAAAGCGCACACTCCACGGCATGCAACTGCTGTTTCTAGGTTAAACCGTTTGAGGCGATAGTGGAGTTGACGGAATGAAAAAAACGGCTCGGTGGTTATTATTGCCCTGTTTGATGTTGATAACGGTGGTTGCGATGGCCCTAGACAAGGAAGAAGCGGTACGCAAGGCGAGCATGGCGCTACGTGAACTCGTGCATGATGCAGACATTACCGTGGTGCGTGTGGAGCCGAAAGAATGGCGTAATTCTAGTTTGGGCTGTCCTCAGCCGGGCATGATGTATGCGCAAGTTATGATGTCGGGTTTTCGCGTCGAATTAAAGGCCAACGGTAAATTGTATGATTGGCGAGTATCAGACCATAGTGCACGCCTGTGTGAGACGAATGCAAAAAAATCACCCCCTAGCCCCTCCAAACGGATGAATGACTAGCCACACACACTGCCTGCATGGTGTTTGACCGCACCAGGGAACACGCTTAATTTCGCGATGCGCGCCGCAAGGGTTTGTTATCTTGATCGGTTGCGCGTAGGCTATA
>JAOUGF010000078.1 GCA_029857925.1 Gammaproteobacteria bacterium | reverse complement strand
CGCAGTCCATCTGTTGGAAAATCCCAAATCCACGGTGGCCGAATTGTGTGAACACGTGAAAGGCCCGGATTATCCCACCGAGGCGGAGATCATCACACCGCGCGACGAAATCACCAAGATGTACGAGACCGGCATCGGCAGCGTGCGTCTGCGCGCACGGTATGAACGCGAGGGCGACGACATCATCATTACCGCGTTGCCTTATCAAACCTCCGGCGCCAAAGTGCTGGAGCAGATTGCTCAGCAAATGAATAATAAAAAACTGCCGATGATCGAGGATCTGCGCGACGAATCCGACCATGAAAACCCTACGCGGTTGGTCATTGTGCCACGCTCACGTGGTGAAATTAATGTGGAAGAGGTCATGGCGCACCTGTTCGCGACCACCGACCTGGAAAAATCCTATCGCGTCAATTTCAATATTATCGGTACCGATGGCCGTCCGGCGGTCAAGAATCTTCGCGATTTATTGAGCGAATGGTTGGCCTATCGCATCGAGACCGTGCGCCGCCGTTTGCAACACCGTTTAGATAAGGTATTGGAACGTCTGCATATCCTCGACGGGTTGCATATCGCGTTTCTGAATATTGACGAGGTTATCGCGATCATACGCCGTGAAGAAGAACCCAAGCCGGTGTTGATGAAGCGCTTCAATCTCACAGACGTGCAGGCCGAAGCGATACTCGAATTAAAGTTGCGCCACTTGGCGAAACTGGAAGAAATGAAAATCTTGACCGAGAAAAAAGAACTCGGTGAAGAACGGGAATATTTACAGAAGACATTGGAATCCGAAAAACGCATGAAGACGTTGGTGCGTACCGAATTACTCGCCGATGTCAAACAATACGGCGACGCGCGCCGGTCGCCGTTGGTTGCGCGCCAAGCCGCGCAGGCGATGGATCTGAACGCGTTGGTGCCGGCGGAGCCCACCACGATCGTGCTTTCAGAAAAAGGCTGGATACGCGCGGGTAAAGGGCATGAATTAGATCCGTTGGCGCTCAGCTATAAATCCGGTGATAGCTTTTTAGTCGCGTTGCGCGGCTTGAGCAATCAACAAGTGATATTTCTTGATTCTACGGGGCGCAGTTATACCTTACCGGCGCACGGCCTACCCTCCGCGCGCGGCCATGGTGAACCGCTGATCGGCCGATTGAATCCGCCTAGCGGCGCAACCTTCGCAGGCATGTTGATGGGTGCCGATGACGACCTATACCTCGTTGCCAGCGATGCCGGGTATGCGTTTGTCGTGAATGTGGCCGAGATGGTCACACGTAACAAGGCCGGCAAGGGTTTGTTGTCGGTGCCGGAAGGCGCGAAGGCGTTAATGCCGTTGCGCGTGACGAATCACAAAAAACAACGTGTGGCGGTGGCCACGTCGGCCGGTCACTTGTTGGTGTTTCCGGTCGCGGAACTGCCGTTGATGCCAAAAGGTAAGGGCGTCAAGATTATCAATATCCCCAGCAATAAACTCGCGACGCGCGAGGAAGTCGTCGTTGGCATCGCAGTGTTCGATCAAAATGCGCCGTTGACGGTCATTGCGGGCACACGCGAAAAAATACTCAAGGGCGACGAGCTCAATCATTTCCGCGGTGAACGCGGCGCACGCGGCTTGAAGCTCCCTGCGGGTGTGCAAAAAGTGACGGGCTTGAAGATCGAAAGCTAGCGGGCGGTCTCCGTAGGGCGCCGACTGCGGCGCCTTACTTAGCGGGCATCAATGGGTGTCTTCTTCGGGGCGCTTTTTTTTCAAACCACTCACATCGATCGCCACCACCTTTGGATGTTTACTTGGTTCATCCGTGAAGTGCGGGCGCATCTGTTGCGGGCGGCCCGCAGCCTCCGCCAATTCGCGTTCACGTGCGGTGATTTGCATTAAACACTCGCGTATATTGAGGATGGTATTCTCCGTTAACGGGTGTTGCAGGCCCGGCGGGGTGTAGGTGTCCTTCGCGACATCCGTGAGCACCTTTTTAACCATACGCAAAATGCGTTCTTCGGGCGATAGGTTGTCGGCGGTCATAGTCACCTCGGTTAAGCGTAAAGAGGCCTATTGTGACACAGTTAGGTGCCCAGCACGAATGGTGCGTTAGGGATAATTATCAATACAATCAATGGACTAATCCCATATAGAAAATAATTTATCAAAAAGACGTGAAATTTGCTGGCGATTGGCGTATACTGTATCTGAGTCTACGTTCGTTTGAAGTTTGACGCATTTCGCGTCAGCGTTCATAGACAGGATTATGTATTTCTATGGTCATAGACCGGCAGAATGCCTGGATCGCGCCTTTAGGGTTTCCCTCCAACTCATCCTTCCTTTATGCCGTCGGATACATCGTTGAGTATATTATTGAGGTAAGTCATTAGTGAACATTGGTACAGTAAAGTGGTTTGATGCCGCCAAGGGTTTTGGTTTTATTACTCCGGAAGACGGTAGCAAGGATGTGTTCGTGCATCACTCAGCTATCAAAACGGGTGGCGGTTACGCGACCCTGAACGAAGGTCAGCGCGTCAGCTTCGACGTTGAGCGTGGCCCTAAAGGTCCTTCTGCTAAAAATGTAACGCCTGTATAAGGCTAGCACGACGAGCAGATATCAAAACAAGCCCCGCTGATGCGGGGTTTGTTTTATCTAGGATTTGAAGATCACTTCTTTTTCAGGCGGGGCGCATAAACGGAACCGCTGCGGGCGGCCCGCGCGTTCAAATCTTCTGCGGCGGTACGCGCGTGTTCGGTTACGGTGTTCAGTGTACCGGGTTTATTGCCTATCACTTGTGAATTTCCGACACCAATGACATAACGATACCAATCGTTACCTGTCATTCCGGCGGGGGGGTCACTTTTTTCGACGGAAATAACGTTATATTTGCTCAAGATATCGGTATTGTCTTGCCCTGAACTCATTCGCTGCCTCCTATGTAATTCTGTCATGGGTTTCGCATTCGGTAGTGCAGAGTGCTTTGCAAAAGGACGGCGTTTAACGTCTAGTGCATCGCGCCTAACCGTGAGCGCTTTATGTGTGACTACGGGAACCTCTTAAAGCTGAAACATACCGTGTGCGGTATAAATCACGTTTCAGCCCCGCATGTTGCTGTCAAAAAATGACCGGATTTTGAGTTGAAAATCGTTTATTATCGGTCAATCTAAGCGGGTAACTCGCTGAAACTAAGGCGCATTTTAAAAAAATACGCGCAAAATACACGAACGACCAACCCCGAATATACCATAAATGCCCATAAAATGCACGAATTGTCTTGAGCAGAAGTTTGTATGGTGCGTGTACGCGTGCGACTGTAGGTGCCTAGGGTTTGTCTGCCTGTTTGGTAGGTAATGTTTTTCCCGACAAATGATAGACGAACGCCAGTACCTCGGCCACCGCGACATACAACGACACAGGAATTTCGTCGTTCACGTCGAGCTTGGATAATATTTTTACAAGCTCCGCATCTTCATATAACGGGATATTGTGTTGTCGCGCGATCTCAATGATTTTTTGTGCGAGCAATCCTTCGCCCTTCGCGACCACACGCGGCGCCATCGCGTCACCGGAATATTTTAAAACGACTGCACTGTGCGGTGGTTTTTCCGGCGGTGTGTTCACGCTTTGATATCCAAAATGGATTTGCCCAGCGGCAACGGCGGGTCGATGAGTGTCGGCGCGACACCAGCGACACATTGTAGGTGCTGCACGGAGAGCCCGTTGTTTGCTAAGGCTTCACGCAATTGCGCAAGCTCCTCAAGCGCCTTGGCGAGCGTGGTTTGGCGTTCGGCAAAAAATACCACGGACACTTGTTTGTCGAGCAGCGTAATCCGTGCGGAAAGCGGTCCCAGCGGTTCAAAATCCATCGCCAAGGTGACGTTGTAAGGCGCTCGACCCGTGTGGTCGCGGCGTGTATTTTCTTCTTCGATCCGCATCCGCAAGGTGTGTATCTGTTGATTTAACGACACCGGCATTTCTAGCGTCCACATCGTTTGTTGTTGGTGTTGTGCGTCAAGCGCCGCTAATTGATGTACCTGTTGTCGCGCCAGCGTTCCTTCCGCCGTTTTGGTCAACGTCGCGAATTGCAGATCTTCAGTCGAAACTGCGGTGTGTTTGGGCGTGCGCTCGGCGGCGCGTGACGCCTCCGCAGTTACGTCCATGGATGTCGCTGTCGGGGGTGTATCTGTAACCGCATCATTGGGCGCGACAACGGTCGCCGACGGTGTGCGCACTGGGGCCATAGACGGTTCAACAGGTGGAATAAGTGTACGTAGCGCGGGTGTAGGTGCTTGCGGATTCGCGGCAGGTGTTGGTACCTGTGGAGTGACTGTAGAACGTGGCGGCGGGGCGTCTGCTTCTGGAACGCCGCGCGCATCGCTGGCGAGTGTAGGGGGCGACGCTGGAGTGGAGTTTTCCGGCCCGGTGATTACAATTTTTATATTCGGCAACTGCTCGTGTTGCGCAGGCGTAGTAGCGGTGTTATGCGGTAGAGGAGATAGCGCGCCGCTGTTTGAGGGAGGGGTTGTGACCACGGGTGCGCCGGATGCAGGTGCCGACGGTGACGGGGACAAAGTAGGCGGCGTCGTTGCAGTGGGTAATGGTAGCGATTGCGTGATGCCCGAAGGCGTAGTGGCCACTGCTGCGGGCGTCGCGTTTTCCGGTTGTGAGCGTGCTGCGGGAGTTGAGGATTGTAGTTGCTGCACCAGTCGTAACAAGGCCGCCTTCAAATCATATTGCGCGATGTGCGACGGCGATTCAGCGGGGTTGGCGGTAAGCGCTAGCGCCAAACGGTGTTCTAAAAACATACCGGAATTCTTTACCGCGTCTTGTACGCCGCGCGCGGTAGTGAGTTGTTGTGCTGGCAACGCGTGTTGCGAGAACTGTTGCGAAATGACTGACACCGCTTGCGCGTGTGGCGAAGGTTGCTGCGCAGCATGGGGCGTCAGTATCTGTAAAATTTCTTGCACCAACTTCGTCAATGATTGTTGCTGCGGCAACGCATTGCGCAGCGCTTGATTTATCTGCAAGCCTTCCGTCACTTGAGCATTGGTTTCTGAAACCACTTGCAACAGCATTTGGGTATCGCTGCTGACCACGCGTAGTATCAATTGCTGTCCTGCAATCAGAGGTACTTCGGTTTTTACTTGTAACAATTTATTCGCGATTTCCAACACCACGGTCTGCGGATCTATCGCCTCCACGACGCGTGCGATGACGAGGTTGGGGTTGGTGGCGGTGTGTGCGGTGCCGGGCGCGGCAGCAGTGAGCTGATCGGGTGCGATGAATTGCTTGAAAATATTAGAAATGTCCATCGCTATCACCCCGTGGTGGCTGCATAACCCAGCACCTTTGACGGCCTCGCGCGCGCCAGGCTTGATAGTATGAATTTACGGCGCAACTGCTCATTCCAGATGCAGCGACTGATGGAGCTGGCGCAACTCGGTCAACAATTCTTTCAACGCGTCTGCCCCCACGCTGGCACCGACTTGGCGATATAGACTGGTCTCTATATTTTCGATATCTGCGTGTATTCCAAACGCTTGTGGTGTGGGTGTCACGGTGACGAGGCGAGCGTCGGAGGCATCGTCATGTTTGCGTATCACCAAGCCTTTTTGTTCAAGTTGATCCACAATGCGGCTGACGGTGGATTTTTCAAGATTGAGTTCGCCCGCAAGCACCTGGTGGTTGAGTCCATAATGATTCAGCACCGCGCGCAACACATAGGCCTGCGGCGCGGTGAGGCCCAACGGTGCATAGGCGCGATCCCATAAACGGTTTAGCGTACGGGCGAGGCTGTTGACGTTAAAATAAATACAGCGTTCAAACATGGTAATCGCACCGAGAGAGACTACCGTTGTGCATGCAACAATCGTGACCGAGTGAGTAGCTGACACGCCAATTCCATCGCATATTGCAAGTGTTGGGTGGTGGTGGTAAGGTGCAAATAGAGATGTCAGTCAACGTAGAAGAAAATATCACCTCGGCGCACAACGCTGCGTAACACCGAAGGGCGGTAGCGTGCCCGGTGGCGAATATATACAAAAAGTGCATCAATCACCGCGTTCAATTTTGACGCAGGAGAGGGGGTAGCAGGGTTTGGGTAGACACCTATAAGAATTGGACGGCCCAATAAGCGGCCTTTAGTGAGTTAATCGGTTTGACACACGTGGCGATATGCGACGACCAGGTTGGGCAGGAATTTTGTTTCAACGCGCGGTACGATTGGGCCACTTTAGGACAGGTACCCTTGTGGAGGGAGAATCTAAGAACAGAATTTATCCAGCTTGCTATTAATTCCATGCGCATGCCGTAGGACTTTGAAGGCCTGGAAATCCAACCCAATACCATTGTTGGCCCTGGCCGTACTTTGGCCCCAAGACAATCTACAAAAAGCTGTATCGTTTTACAGTCCGCAAATCGCTGCTGTTATTGCGATTCTATATGTATTGATCGTTGTTTACGTTTTGGGCTCGAAAACGTTAACGCATCCGTTAAAAAAACAGATTTTAAGATTTCTTGAAATACGCTCAACTTTGTGGAGATAGATATTTTAGATGGATGTTGGGCCAGCGTTTAAGCTGGAATTGCAAAATACAGTTATCGAATATCTGTAGGTTTGGCGCTATTGAGAGACTTTGGCTAGCACGCCCTACACCTGATATAAAATATACAGCTCATTTTTCGACAGGTGAAAATGTTGCTAAATTGAAAGACAATGTGTGTAGAGGAGATGAAAATGAAAAAAATAGTACCTTTGCTAATCACTGTGACATTTTTAACTATGAATGTATGTTTAGTAAATGCTGAAACTAACTCCGCCACACCTGGGGTAGAAAGGGACGTCACCTACGGACGGCGGTCTTTAGGAAGTTCCCTTTTTCTCCTTGGCAATCTGGCACCAGGAGATCCACCCTATTATTTCCTGTTGAACTACGGCCACCAACTTACTCCTAATGATATCATCTTTGCTGAGGCTATCACCTGGACGTATTATGAGCCATTGGGTACATATGGGGCTTCGGATAAACACTATCCAGGAAAAATCAGGGCTTATGGCGTGGGCGCGGGATATCAGCGTTTTTTATTGAAAAATGTTTATATAACTGTGCAGGCAATTCCTTTTCACCAGCAGTTTTTTAATACGGCAGGCAATGCCATACAGAGTGGCATACAGTTATATCTTCAATCGCGGTTAGGGTACCATTTTGAGTTCTTGCGTCAAAGGTGGTTCCTGGAGCCATCTGTTGCATTTAATTATTGGCCGGTAAATACTCATTTTCCAGATGCGTTTAAAGAAGTAGAAAGTGGAAAACCGAACTATTTCCTATTTGAGCCGGGTTTGCATTTCGGATATAAATTCTGAGGCTGGTGTTGGTTTTCCACCAGCGGATGTTTTCGAAAATAATTGCTAACTGTAACTATATGAAAATAAATAGCAGAAAAAACAATTCAATATAAATATCGTTTAATAAAATATTTCCTGGCTTGTGGGACTGTAGTGAGTTGTATCATTAAGTCGTCGAACGTGTAACTGGATGCGCGGTGGCATGTGAGGGTGGGGCTGTGAGGCATCCACCTGTTGTGATTAATTTACAGGAGTTGGTTACTGTGGATACAGAAGTTACTGTGGCAATTGTTACTGGGATATTTTTAACTATCAGCACGGTATTTTCCGGAATTACTGCATACCTCACAAAGCGAACGACGAATACTTTTGACCGGAAGAGCGAGGACTTAAAGGAGAGCTTTGAAAAGACGTCCAGATTGATTATCACAGACGGGGAAAGAGAAACTGTGGCAAAACTTATTCAGTTAACCTTGGAAGAGGAAGCGATAGTCAGAGTTACCAGATTTAATCCGAGAAAAATCCAAAGACGTGAGCGATATTATCAGGCGATGCAGGCTAGAATAGCAGGGTCTATATTTGAAGGCGATCACTACAAACGACTTGAAAAGTATTGTCGACTCACCAGCTTTAACAGCAGAGAAAATAAAGAATCACTAATAGAAATGATAAACGAATTTAAAGGTGGGAAGTGCAAAAATCTCATATTACGCGTGACATCAGATAAAAATGACTATGAGATTTTGATATTTGAGAAATCAAAAGTGGCGGCTTTGTGCTTTCATGATGTTATGAATCAAGATGTTGTTCATTCTTGCATGATAGTGAGAGAAGGTAGGTTGTTTGATAATTTT
>JAOUGF010000077.1 GCA_029857925.1 Gammaproteobacteria bacterium | reverse complement strand
TCCGCACCCAAAAATTTAAACAAACTCTCGACCACCTTCACCCTCGTCGAAACAGACGGTTTAGGCGGCTTGAACGATACCGGCGTGACCCAGTGTGCGGATGACACGAAATATGTCGATTGTGCGCTGCCTACGACACAAGCCGCGTTTCCCGCACAAGACGCGCATCTACAAACGCCCTTTAACTTTGACACCACTGTAGCGCCAGGCTGCGTGCTTGACCGTACAACCGGGCTATTGTGGGAGTTAAAATTGGCAGACCAAAACAATCTTACGCCGTACCGCAATATGTCCAAAATCTACAATTGGTATGAACCTGCTGGCCTGATTAATGGTGACGTGCCTGGCATCGCGGGGAGTGGTAACAATAAAGGATGCGCATTGGGTGTTGCCGGCGACACTGCATGTACCACCTACGAATATATAAAACGGGTGAACGCCGACAAGCTGTGCGGCCACGCCACGTGGCGTTTGCCGAAGTTGGATGAATTGGTCTCTTTAGTTGACTATAGCTTTAGCAAATCTACGCCCTACAGTTCCACCAACTGCATCGCTAAGCGCCCGTTGATTAGCAGCGTCTTCATGAACACCGCCCCGGGCGAGTATTGGACCGCAACCAGCGCTGCAGTAGACCCGCGTCTCGCCTGGGTCGTAAATTTCGGTCAGAACGTGTGCCAGGATACTCAATTGGACGGCGCCACGCGGCATGTCGTCAAAGGCGCTGATGACACCTATGCCCGTTACGTGCGCCTCGTCGCTAAATATCAACCACAACCGTGACTATGAAAAAAATCTCCGTCATTTTCTTGTTAATACTGGTGTCTTGGACAACGGCTTACGCGCAGGTGTGCCGCCGCGAAACGCTGCCTGAAAGCACCCCGAACGGCCGTTATACGCTGGATAACACCACGGCGATAGATAACTACACGCACCTGGAATGGCAACGTTGCCCCTGGGGCCAAACGGTGGGCACAAACCCCGACAATGTCGCGATTTGCGTAGGCCCCGCTCTTATAGGCGACTGGGGTGCGACGCTACGAGCCGCAAACAATTTTGCTGACACGACGAAGGCCGCGGGTCAACAAGGGGGCTGGCGCCTGCCCAATGTGAAGGAATTGATCTCCATCATCGATGTGCAGTGTTTCGCGCCGCCGTTTAATCAAAAGATATTTCCATCCGCATGGACTGGACCCATTGACACTGATAATCCGGCCAATAATCCGGTTGCGTTTTGGGCCTCTACCCCCACCCTCGCGTTCGTAGGTTCGGTATCGGAAAAATCGCTGCCTGAACCCATGGCCTGGGGCATGTTTACGTATGACGGCAGCACGCTACGCTTCACGCGTAACCAAACCCTGTTTGCAATCTTCGTTCGTAACGCCCCCTAGCACCCCGCGTTTAAAACCCCGCGTATGAGATAATCCGATGCCGGGTTAATAGGGTGTGCGGTGTGACCAGACGCGGGGATAAATGTTAGTATCTCACCTACCCGATCAATCACGGGTCCCGCACACCCCGTACGGGCCACCTCGGAGCAGGTAACGTATATGAACTACGTAAATCGCCTTTGCACCGCCGTTCACCCCCGCCGGTCTTTTCGGCGAACGCCCGTCACGCTTTTTTGCTTTATAATATTGCATGGGCTGAGTGTGATTGCCGTGGATGGCGCGCTGGCCGACGAATGGCTGGACAAAGGCCACTTAAAATATTTTTATAATAAAGCGTGGTACGATGCCCCGTCGGCCGGTGTATTGCCTACGGGTAAAGTCCCGGAAATCCATCAATTCAACGCGCGCTACGACGGGACGGGCCGCTGGGACGCGTGGCGTGCGGAGGCACACTATGCGTTGCAAATACGCGCAGCGGAACAACCCGCTTTTTCCAAAACACCACCGGCAGTAGATCAAACCCAAGTCGCAAACCTGGCACAATGGCTAATCCACGAGCCGCGCACGCAGGCGTTGCATCGACTGGATAGATTGAATATCGGTTATACAGCAGCGCATTGGACCGCGCGGTTCGGGCGCCAAGCGGTCAGTTGGGGCAACGGCATCAATTTTCATCCTATGGATATTTTTAATCCGTTTGCACCCAATGCCATCGACAAGGATTATAAAAACGGCGATGACCTGGCCTATATGCAATGGCTATTCGAGGATGGCGCGGACGCGCAACTCATCGCCGTTCCCCGCCGCAAGATCGCAACCCACACCTTATCGGCTGAGCAAAGCTCTTTGGCGATCAAATATAGGCGCAGCACCGCGTTAGGCGATATCGATCTGCTGGTGTCCCGGCACTACGCAGAATATCTCACGGGGATAGGATGGGCAAAATCCGTTGCAGGCGCAATAATAAGGGCGGATGCCACGATTACGCGCCTCACAGATCAAAAAACCGCGCTGACGGGCGTAATCAACGCCGATTATTCTTGGAATTGGTTCGGCTATAACATTTATGGCTACACCGAGTATTATTACCAAAGTCTGGGCACAACATACCCGTCTTCAGGTTTAGATAGCGCGTTGCGGGCCCGCATCACGCGCGGTGAAATATTTGTTACCGGCAAACATTACGTGGATGTCGGTATGATGATCGAGCTTGCAGCATTGGTGCATCTGACGCCTGCGCTGGTCTTTAACGTCGCCGACGGCAGTTATTCGCTACCTTGCAACATCAGCTATGAACCTCGCCAAAACTGGTTGCTGGTTGCCGGGGCCACGTTGAACCAGGGAAATTCAAATACGGAATTCGGCGGGAATTCAATTGCAACACCAAAACACCAGGCCTATTTGCACGTCGCCCGTTATTTTTGAGGAAACCTCAAAAATTCAATCACACCAGTGATGGCACGGCACAAACGGACGCAAAAGCGGAGTTTACACGGGGTAAAAGTGCATTTTGAGCCTGTTTGCAACGCCACCAGCGCGGCTTCAGTGGATTTTGAGGGGATTTCTCAACGCAAAATGGCCGTCACCGACCGCTTGTTTCGCACTATTTTTTTGAACATATTTGGGTAAACGCAGCCACCGCATCATCCACGGTGGTAAAAAATTCCAACGCCGACTCCCATTCCGGCGCCGCCCGGTGCAGCAAGGCCAGAGGTTGCTCCTGAACGCCCACTAACGCTACGCGTATTGCGTGTTTGCGCAGATTTTTTATCATGGATTCCAGCGCCACCAGCCCAGTCACGTCCATTACCGGCACGGCTTGTAACTGCAATATGACACCCTTCGTCGATGCGTCGATTTCAGTCAACGTCGCCAATGCCTTTTCCGCCGCACCGAAAAATAGCGGACCCGCAACATCATAGATTCGCACGCCACTCGGCAAACCGATGTTTCCGTGCGTAGTATGCGCCGAAGCCGCCAATTCGACACTGGATACCTCCACCATGCGCTTTATAAACAACAACGAGGCCAACACCATACCCACCGCGATCGCGATCACCATATCGAAAACCACTGTCAACGAGAAACACGTCAGTAAAACCAACACGTCTTCGCGCGGCGCCACGCGCAATATGAACGCAAAATGTTTTACCTCTGCCATGTTCCAAGCCACCATCAATAACAACCCGGCGAGCGCCGCCATAGGCAACATATTGAGGATCGGTGTCAAGACTAAGATTGCCGCCAACACTACTAAGGCATGCACGATGGCTGCAACCGGCGTACGCGCGCCTGCGCGAATATTGGTCGCGGTGCGCGCGATCGCGCCAGTCGCGGCGAACCCGCCAAAAAACGGCGCGATGATATTGCCTATTCCTTGCCCGATCAGTTCAGAATCGGGATCATGTTTAGTGCCCGCCATACCGTCCGCCACCACGGCGCACAGCAAACTTTCGATCGCACCCAGCAACGCAATCGCTAATGCAGGACCCGCCAATTCACGCAGCAAATGCCACGACAATTCTATCGGTTGGCCGTCCCTCCCTGGCAAATCCCATGGCCACCCCCATGCGGGCGGTACAGACGGAATACCGTGCATGATATGGTCGCCGACGACATAACTAAACCGTGACGCGATATTTGCAACCTGAAAATCCCCCATCGCATTAGACATGCCCCATGCGATCACAGTCGCCAGTCCTAGTGCGACGAGATGACCGGGAACGCGCGTCGGCAGCCATCGCCAAGCGATCAACACCGCCAACGTCAGTACGCCAATCGCGCTGTCACGCCATGATAGGCTAGGCAACGCCTGCCACAACACGATAACTCTCTCGAAGAAATGATCCGAAGGGGTGCTTATTTCTAGTCCAAAAAAATCTTTTAATTGCAGACTCGCAATGACCACCGCGATTCCGGTTGTAAAACCCGTGGTCACCGGGTAAGGGATATATTGCACCAGTTGCCCGAGCCGCCCCAGCCCCATCGCCAATAACAAAAATCCAGCAAGCAACGAGGCCATGACCAAACCGCCCAAGCCATATTGCACCGCAATCGGATGCAATATGACGACAAACGCCGCCGTGGGGCCGGACACTGAGACCCGCGACCCTCCGGTAAGGGCAATAAAAACACCGGCGATGGCTGCGGTGTACAAGCCATATTGCGGCGGCACACCGCTGGCGATCGCCAAGGCCATGGCCAACGGCACCGCGACTACGCCTACGGTTAATCCAGCGAGGAGATCGGCGCGCCAAGGTAAACGCCCGTCAAACTCGCGCCAGCTCTCGCGTAACGCGCGCGCAATGCCTCCGTTAGATATCGAATGAAATCTGTTGTCGCGCATGCGCCCTCTAATCCGTGTGCGGCGTAAATCTCTAAAATGAGCAGACGGACATTGCTACCAAGAAAGGTGCAATGACTTTGCCATACATACTGAGCGCTACACCGCTTCGAGTTGTGCTTGTTCGCGCCTCGCATAGCGCGATAAAATCTCGTCCAACAGCGCCAAATCGACAGGTTTAACAACGAAGTCGTTCATCCCTGCCAATAAACACGCCGCCCGCTCACCCGACATCGCGTGCGCGGTCATCGCGATGACCGGTGTCAGAATGCCGCGCGCGCGCAACTCACGCGTCACTTGCATCCCATCCATATCGGGCATTTGAATATCCATCAAAATGGCGTCAAACGACTGGTCTGACAATATACGCAACGCCTCTGCGCCATCCCTAGCCACCCGTACCTGATGCCCTTGACGGGTAAGCAAATCAGTTAAAACCAGCTGATTGATTTGATTGTCTTCAACTAGCAATAAATTCATGTTGTAACCGCAACGTTTTATTGGTTCGGGCAATTCTTCATGATAGTAAGACCTAGTGTGAGCGAGGCCTTCCAATCTTTCTGATAGAGGAACGGTAAAGTGAAATTTGCTGCCGGCACCCAGTCGGCTTTCCACCCAAATTTTCCCACCCATGCGAGACACCAATTCTTTGGCGATGGTGGTGCCCAAACCGGTGCCGCCATAGCGGCGGGTCAATGAGATATCGGCCTGAGTGAAACTGTCAAATATCCGCGTTAATTGATCGTCCGCAATCCCTATGCCGGTGTCGGCGACGGTGAAATGCAGCATCGAAAGCGCCTCCAACGGCTCTATTTCAACAGTGATCGCCACTTCGCCATGCTCCGTGAACTTGACCGCATTTCCGACCAAATTCAACAGAATACTCCGTAACCAGGCCATATCCAACTCGACCAAGCCAGGCACCATTTCGGATACATTAATGTGTAAGATCAAACCCTTTTGTTGCGCCTGTATCGCCAACAGATCCAATTCCGACACCAACATTTGGCGCAAATCCACGGATTTTTTTGACTGTTCCATCTTTCCCGCTTCAATTTTTGACAAGTCCAATATTTGATTCACCAAAACCAACAATGTTTCCGCAGAACGGTACAGCAAATTTACATATTTTTGATCGGTGTCACTCAATGTAGAGGACATCAATAAGTGCGCGGCACCCAAAATGCCATTGAGCGGGGTACGCAATTCGTGACTGACATTCGCCAGCAATGCGGTTTTCGCGCGTCCGATCTCCTCCGACATTTCTAATGCGCGACGCAATTCCGTCTGGACACGCTCTTGCTCGCTGACATCGGCGGCCACCAGTACCGCGCCCTTAAATACACCGTCCGAGATCAACGGTACGCCCTTTACATCCAACACCGCCTCTTTAGCGAAAATGGATACAAACGGCACACGCAGGTGAAACGAGACCCCGAGCTTCAAGTCGTCCAAACTCTGCAGGTTACCCAGTCTTTTAACCGACGGGATAGTGGCCAACGGTTTGCCGATGATCTCCAGCTCGCCTTGGCTAGGTGCGCCGGTCAAACGCCGCAGTTCGTTATTGACCACCTCTACTTCTAGATTTTCGTTCAACACCACCATGCCGGCGGGCACTCGATCCAAAATCGCGCGCAGAAATTCCACCAGGGATTGGTATTCATTTTTCGCCTTTAGGAGATGTTCCGCCGCTTCCTTAATATCAGATATCTCGCGCGCGATGCCTTCCACGCCTTGAATACGACCTTGTTCATCGTGCCAATAGCGTGAGCTCACCGCCACCCAAACGGCATGGCCGTCTTTATGCCGCAGATGCACTTCGTAATTGCGTATAGTGCCGCCGTTAGACGCCAACGTGGATAAAAACTGGTCACGGCTATTGTCGCTGGTATACAGCGAGCCCATATTGACACCTACCAATTCTTCACGTTGATAGCCCAACATCCGGAAAACCGAAGGCGAGGTGTATACGATCGCACCGTTCACGCCGGTACGATAATAGGTATCTTCCATATTTTCCAAAACGTTCTGATATTCCTTTTGCGACATCCGTAAACGGGATTCCACGTCGCGGCGTTCGATCGACTCGGCGGCCAAACTGGCGGCTGTTTTCCGCACATCATCGAGCAGCCCGATATTTTCAAAACGTAGCGCATAGGACTCGCGCAGCGCGCAACTTGTCACCCACGCGGTACGCAGGAGTACGACCGTGTACAGTGCGACCGCCGCCGCCGTAATCGAATGCACGATATCGCCGGACATGTAAACCGCGATGACGATCAAACTGAAAATCGTTGCGATACTGTAGGGGATGAGGTAGGCGACGACGGTTTTGTAGATGGGCGCCAACATCCCGAAGGCGCCCGCCGACATGCCCGCGTAGATGATAATGACGAATAGTTGCTTCTCTATCGGCAACAAATACAGCATCAGACTTAATGCCGCCCAAACCAATCCGGAGGCTATTTCCAACCAGATGTAATAACGTGTCCAACGTACACCGGAGGAAACTCCGGGATTCGAACGATGGAAGCGATGCATCAACAGGCCGCGTGTGCCTACAATACAAGCAACTGCAAATAACCAACTTATCACCAGTGCGTTTGGGATTACGCCCCAAATTATCACACCGGCCATCGCCGCCGTCGCTGGCATCCCTATCATCGCGGCCGGTGCTTGCTGTATGACTTGGCGCACCTGCTCTAAACGAACACGTGCTTGCAAGTCACTTAAACTGTTCATATCACTCTCCGTCCTTAGCGATGATGTTTACACGCGACCGCTTCATAAGGCGAGTGCCGCGATTTATCGTGTTCAAACATTCGGTAGCGCACGAAATCCGCCTTTTGCTCAAAACAAAAAAAGGGATTTCCGTCGATTTGCTCTTGGACGGTGGCGGTAGTTTTATCCGAATAATTGTGACCAGGGAGTATGATGGTATCGCCAGGGAGTTCCTGCGCGATGCGCCGCAACGTGGTAAACATCAATTCTGGATCACCACCTTTGAAATCACAACGTCCACAACCCCACACAAACACCGTGTCGCCCGAAATGAGGTTATTACCTACGTGATAACATGCCGAACCCGGCGTATGTCCTGGGGTGTGCAAGACCTTAATCGAGGTTTCACCCACATCAATCATTGCACCCCCATGATGCAATGTCGGCCGCCCGAGCGCGCCGCCCCAAAACTCAGCTTCCGGTTTTAACAAATGCAATTGCGCATCGTACTGAGCACGCAATTCATCGATGCCGTTTATATGGTCATGATGACTGTGCGTCAACAAAACATCTGTGATTTGCACGTCATGCATGCGGGCTGCCGCTACAATGCGTTCTACCTCCCAAGCTGGATCAACGACCGCCGCGCGCCGGGTGGCGTTATCAATTACCAGGTATACAAAGTTTTCCATCGGACCTAATTCCAAGGTCACAATTGTATGTCCC
>JAOUGF010000641.1 GCA_029857925.1 Gammaproteobacteria bacterium | reverse complement strand
CTACCCGGTGGCGTGGCCTTTGCGTTGGGCGATAGGCGCCGTCGCGTTGGTCGCCGGGGGCGTAGCCGCATGGCGTTTGGCGCGCCAATCTGCGCAGGTCAACCAGGTGGGGCATGGATAAGCCATTAACCTTATGGATTAATCATACACTTGCCCATCCGTGGGCCGACGCGTTATTTAACGGATTGTCGAGCAAATGGGGTTTTGGGCTGCCACTGGCCCTAGGTATTTGCATATTTTTAGGGTGGCGCTATCGGTGGGACGGGGCGAAGCTCGCGCTTTTCTTGGTTACCGCGCTGGTCATCGGCGATGGCGTGGGGGGGATTATCAAGTTGGCCAGCCCGCAGTTGCGGCCCTGTAGTGAAATCTATACCGAACTACGCCGCCCCCCGGGCGCCACGGGGCCTTGTGAAACCTATCACAGTGGCATGCCTTCCAATCATGCGCTGAATTTCTTTCTGTTGTTTATGTTCGTGACATGGGTATGGCGATCCCGGTTATGGGGCAGTGTATTATTCATCTTGGCAGTGGCGGTGGCGACCTCGCGGGTCTACCTGGGGATGCACTACCCAAGTCAGGTCTTGGTCGGCGCCGGCATCGGGCTTGCGACGGGCGCAGCGGCGGCGCTTGTGGCCTTACGTTTTTCGCGCGCGGTGCGTGCGATCCATCGCCGACAGGGAGTTGGAAATGCATAGATCCGGGCTGACATTGTGGTTGTGGTGCGCGTGCACACCGCTGTTTGCGGCACCAATGGTGCCGGGGGATTTTTCCGCGCACTATGTCGTCAAAAAAGGCCCAATAGAGCTGGGTACTGCGCGTCGCAGCTTGCGCAATGTTAGCCCCCACGTTTGGGTGTATGAATCTGAAACCAACAGCACCGGTGGTGTGTTGGGTGTGTTCTTCAAGCTTCATGAAATCAAGTTGTCGCGTATCGTATTGGCGAATGAATTATTGCAAGTGGAAAGTTATGAGCATACACGCAAAGGAAATAATCCTACTGCATTGAAACAACATTACGCTTGGGATAAGGGTCGCGTGACGACGCAGTGGCAGGATGGTGAGGTGGTGACATATGAGCTGGTGCCGCGTGCCTACGATCAAAATATGTATCAATTAGCGGTGATGATGGATCTCGCGCAAGGCCAAACCAGTATGACATATCAACTGGCGGAAAATCGCCGCATCAAGACCTACACCATTACGGAGGTGCGGCGAGAACGGATTAAGACCACTATCGGCGATTTTAACGCCCACGTGGTTGTGAATCGCGATAAAAGTGCGGAGACGATGATGTGGTGCGCCGAAGAATTAAATTATTTACCCGTACGTATTGAATATGAAGACAACGGCATACGCATCAACGCCCTCATCACCCGCGTAGAAGGCTTGGGCAGGTGAGGTATGGCGCGCGCGGTGTCATCGCGTGGCATGCCGCGTGTTGAAACAGCTATTCACCCGGCGCTGAATACGTCGAAGGGAAAGTCCCCTCCCCCATTGCGGGCTTGCGCCCTTTAGTTAAGGGTTGGGGGAGGGGGACGGGCTGTTTTTATGCCGGGCTAATAACGTAACTGTTTTTGGTGATGGTTCGTGCAGTTAACCTGCGGCATAAATCATAAAAATAGGCGCGGCCATTAGCACCACGCCTAACATCCAATGCACAAAACCCGCTACAGGCAATGCGATGACGCCGATGCACAATGCAGCCACTGCGAGGCCGGGCCTTTTCGGTTTCAAACTCATGCTATCCTCCTTATATTGTAATCACACGCGCCCACATTGGCGCTTGGCGATACCGTCTCAGTGTTAAGTGAGGCGACGGACCGTGTATGCCAACGTATTGGAATGCGTTAAAGTTGGCAATGGATTTAGTAGACTGTTTGTTGGATTTTTGAACGACGTTGGAGTGGCTATGTTTGATCTAAATCGAGATCAATTGCGCGGATTTTATGTGGCGGCATGGAAAAAACACCTGGCAGCCCAGCCGCTGGAGCCGCTAGAGGCGCA
>JAOUGF010000640.1 GCA_029857925.1 Gammaproteobacteria bacterium | reverse complement strand
ATCTGAAAGAATCGTTTCATTCTTTCCCCCCTCCCCCTCGACGAGGGAAGGTTAGGGAGAGGGTGAAAGATATGAAAGTACCGGTTCATTCTTTCCCCCCTCTCCCTCGACGGGAGAGGGCAGGGGAGAGGGTGAATGGAAAAACGTTTAAAGTCGAGCGTTTTGCTCAGTTGACGACGCGAAAAATTTACGTTAGCGTAACAACACCGTAACGAATTGTCCTTTGGGTGCTTACCGGTGCCCCTCGTGCAAACAAAAAACCCGCCCTCACAAGGGGCGGGTTTTTTGTTTTTGGGGCATCAAGAAATTGTGTGAATGGTAGCCTGGGCTGAGCGTACTTTGCGAAGCCCAGGGAAAACGCGTTGTCCCCCGCTTCCTTGACATTTTTCATGTAGTACATACAATGTATGTATGATTAAGTTTGAATGGGATACTGCGAAAGCGGCGGCCAATGTTAAAAAACATCGAGTTACCTTTGAGGAAGCGCGGACTGTTTTTTACGACGAATTTGCCGTGCAATTTTTTGATGAAGAGGAAAGTACGCCCAAGGAATCAAGATTCCTTATGCTCGGTATGAGTAGAAAGGCAAGAATTTTGGTTGTATGTCATTGCGAGCGCGGTGCAGGAGACGTCATCCGTATCATATCCGCGCGTAAAGCGACGCGTGCCGAATGCAAATTCTATCCAAGCGGTGAATCATGAAATCGGAATACAATCTGGCCAAAATGAAATCCAAGCGCAACCCCTATGCGTCGAAATTGAAAAAATCCGTCACGATGCGTTTGAGCGAGGACGTTATTCAATATTTTAAAGATATGTCGGAAGAGGCGGGTGTGCCATACCAAAGCCTTATCAATTTGTATTTGAGGGACTGCGTGGCGAATCATCGTAAGATAGATATTTCTTGGCAGGTGGGGGAGGGGGATGAGTAGGTTTTGGAGCAGATCATTCACGTGAGGATGTGATATTGCGGGCATTATCCCCGATTCCCTTGACTGGGCTTGAAGGGCGCATACAATAAATGAATAGGCCTTTGCCTACCACGGCTGCTCAATGAGATATATCGATGAATTGGACGCAAATCAAATCTCAGTTTCCAAATTGTTGGGTGTTGGTGGGCGTTTTGTCCGCGCACAACGAAGGCGATTTTCGCTACCCTAACGACATGGAGGTTCTGGAAAATTTTCCTGATTCCGTCGCGGCGATGAAGCGTTATCGCGAATTGCATCTTCAAGATCGCCAACGGGAAATGTTGGTGTTGCATACGTCGCGCGAAGCGGTAGAGATTGAAGAGCGTCGGTGGGTGGGTGTTCGGGCGTGATATCTATCGATGTTCTTGGTGGATTACCGTTCGTGAAGGCCACTATCCCCCTGTGTCAACATACTTGTCGCCTCACATAGACTAATCGGAGAGCTGACAAATGGCACGCAAGATATCCAATTCATTTAAACTAGACGCTGTGGCGAGTGCGCTGCAACGGCCGGAAGGCGTCAGCCTACAGACCTGGGCCAAGGAACGTGGGATCGGCTATTCGACCCTCCACCGCTGGATCCGGCAAGCACAAGCCGGTACCCTGGCGGCCCCGGGGCAAACCCAAGCGGATGAAAGGCGTCCCTGCGATTGGACAGACGCCCAGAAATGGCAAGCCGTGTGGGACTGCGCGGGCAAAAACGACACCGAGATCGCGGCGTATTGTCGCCAACAAGGACTTTATCCTTACCACCTGACGACCTGGAAACAAGCCCTGATGGCAAAAGCGAAAAACGATGATCGCGCACTGCGTGACGAACTCCGTCAACTCAAAGGCGACAACCAACACTTGCGCCGCGAACTGGCGCGCATGCAAAAGGCTTTGGCCGAAACGGCGGCGTTAATCACGTTAAAAAAAAGCTGGCGACCCTGTGGGCGGAGGACGCGGGCGAATGATCGGTACAGTGTCACGCGGGCAAAGACAGCGACCTCTTAGCCAAGCGCAAAGCGGTCTACGAACACGCCAAGGCGACCCAT
>JAOUGF010000638.1 GCA_029857925.1 Gammaproteobacteria bacterium | reverse complement strand
AATGGGTATTAAATCAGCGGTTTCTCGAGATTCGTCACAGTGATATCCTGTGGCGCGATTACACGCGCGATGAAGACGATTGGTATTTCAATGATGTGAACGTGCGCCTGCACAGCAGTGGCGATCAACATGAAATATATGGTTCCGCCAGTCTGCCGCTGGAGATCGCATACCGCAGCAATTTCGCCGCACGCCTACACGGCGACCCTACACGCGGCGACCAGTGGAACGCGGACGTCTACCTTGCGACCACCGGGGTGCGTGTAGGGCGCTGGCTGCAGCATCAAGTGGTCGGTGGATATAACATCCATGAAGGCCGCGCCGACGCCCACTTATGGGCGCATTGGGAACAAGGCCAATTCATATCCACCAGCGGGGAGTTTCAAGGTAATAATCTTACACTTTCCAACGCCGCGAGGTCGCGCGCGCGCCAAATCGACAGTGCTTCAGGCCGCATCGCGATACACCGCGGCGGTTCCGGATGGCGGATTGCCGCTGACCAATTGCACCTCGTTCAAGCACAAGAAAACTGGCCGCCCATGCAACTGCGTTTAGGGATAGATGACAAGGATGGGAAACGCGAATTGTTCGGCTCCATCAATGCGCTGCGCGCCGATCATGCCGCGCAAATTGCGTTGCTCAGCGACAGCTGGTCTAGCGACAACCAAAAAATATTGGCTGAATCGCAACCACAAGGATTACTGTTAGATAACATGTTTTATTTCGTAACCGAAGGCGATCAGAACGACTTTCTGATCCAAGGCCGCACTCAAAATTTGGGCTTCCGTCCGCTTGCACGCACACCCGGGGCCTACGGTGTCACGGCGCGCTACGTGATGACACCCCAACGGGGACGCGTGGATCTGGACGCGCAGGACGCCACATTGGCCTATCCAAAAGTTTTCAGCGAACCCTTGAGCATACAAAACATCACCGGGTCCGTCATGTGGCGAAAAAACGCGGACGAACTTCGCGTTTGGAGCAACACCCTCAATGCACACAATGCGGATGTTTCATTATTTGGACATCTCGCGCTCAGTTTCCCGGAGAATCAAAACATTCCGCCCAAAATAGAACTCGCAGCGCGCTTTAGTAATGCCGTGGCAGTGCGCGTGGGCCGCTATTTGCCGATAAACACGTTATCCCCGAATATCGTGGAATGGATACGCAACGCGTTGGTGGGAGGCGCGTTCCCAAACGGTGAAATCCTGTTTTACGGCCCGCTGAATTCCTTTCCCTATGAAAAAGGCGACGGACGCTTTGAGCTACGCGCGCAAATCAAAGACCTCATACTCAACTACACCCAGGGCTGGCCACTGATCACCGGAATCAACGGCGAATTAATCTATAACGGCAAGCAATTGCATGTCGCCGCCCATGGCGGTAACATTTTTAAAAATCGGCTGTCCGATGTTTCCGTCGATATCCCCAGTTTCAACGCTAAACAGGTGTGGTTGCAGGTGCGCGGCCACGCCGAAGGCAGCACCTCCGATAAATTACGTTTTTTGCATGAAAGCCCGCTGGAACAAAGTTTCGCGAAGGCGTTGCAACCGTTTGGCAGCAGCGGACAAAGCGAGCTCGATCTTGCACTGTCTATCCCGCTCAACGGCGAGGCCACCACGTTAATCAAAGGCGGCGTGCAGATCCACAACAATCATATTACCGCGACGGAATATGATTTGGATTTTGCGCGCGCGGACGGCACACTGTTTTTCACCGAGAAAAGTGTGACCGGGCGGCAATTGCATACCTATATGAATGACCGTATCCCATTGTCGTTGAACGTAGATACCGACAATGACCTGGGCTATCGTGCGATACGCATTACGGGCGATACCACCATCACGCAGGGGGATCTCACGGAATTGTTTACCCAGTTCTTAAACAAAGGCCATTGGGCGGATTACTTGGTCGGCGGCGCGCCGGTTAAGGTCGGCATAAATATCCCAATAGACAAAAATACCGATAAAGAACTCACGTTAAAGGTCTCCAGCACACTCAACGGTATGGCGGT
>JAOUGF010000637.1 GCA_029857925.1 Gammaproteobacteria bacterium | reverse complement strand
TTGGTGCATAGTATAGGGTAAAGTTCACAGATCCCTATTAAGCGTTTTTTGTGCAAAGATCAATCTTTCTTTCGGGGGGGGGGATGCTGGCGGTAACGATTTCTGTGAAAAAACTGTATGGAAATGGCGGGTGTAATTGCGGGTGGCGCGATGCCAACAGGATAGATATGGCGTGGTCTAGACGAATCCCCACGCAATAATTTGTGTAGGCGATGCACCTTACAAATTACGCGTGGACAGAAGTGACGAGGATGTTTACTTGGCGCGAAAGACGATGCGGCCTTTGGTGAGGTCGTAAGGTGTCAGTTGCACCATGACCTTATCGCCGGTGAGTATGCGGATATAATTTTTACGCATCTTGCCCGAGATATGGGCCGTGACCATGTGGCCGTTATCCAGTTGAACTCGAAACATGGTGTTGGGCAGGGTCTCAATGACCGTGCCTTCCATTTCGATATGATCTTCTCTCGCCATAGTCCCCTTGGAGCTGTTTACGCAATAGTAGGATGGGCCATTGCCCGCCGGGCATTATACCCAGGTTGTGGCCCGATCTCTAGTCTTCCTATCAAAACAGTCGTGTTGGAGGGTAGGATGAGAAATATATATCAGGGCGTAGTGCTGCGCGCTTGCCAACCTTGTGGCGTCAACAGTTCAAGGGGCTGATATTGGGTTTTATAGCGCATCTTTTCGCAGTTTTCGATCCAATAGCCGAGGTAGACCCACGTCATACCCAGGCGTCGCGCCTCCTCAATTTGCCACAATACCGCCAAAACCCCTAAGCCGCGCTTGACGTGGTCGGGCGAATAAAAGGTGTAGACCGCCGACAGGCCTTGGTCTAATACATCGGTGCAGGCCACCGCGACCAGCGTGCCGCGCAGGCGAAACTCGACCAGCCAGGTCGTGCACCAAGTGCTTTCTAAGAATGAGCGGTATTTGTTGGGATCGACCTCGTCCATGCCACCCCCGGCGTGGCGCCAATGGATGTAGCGTTGATAAAGTGCGTAGTGTTCGCGGTTGAAGCGGGCATCGGTGACGACGACATTGATGTCGGTATTGTTTAGCAAGGTGCGGCGCTGCGCGCGATTGGGTGCGAATTTGTGTACCGGGATGCGTGCAGAGATACACGCGTTGCACTCCCGGCAATCGGGGCAATAGACGTACTCACCGCTACGTCGGAAACCGCTGTCGATCAAGCGGCTATAGATCGTGGGGGTCATGCTGGAACGCGGATCGGCAAACACGGTGACCGCATCGCGATTCGGCAAATAGCTACAACTGTGCGGTGGGGTTGCAAAGAATTTCAGCGGTACGCTACGCACATCCATGGGTATCTTCCCTCAGTTTTGTGGCGCCAATGTGGTTTGCCAGGGGGCATGCACCACCTTGGGACAGGCCTGATTGAGCGCCGCGCTGAAGTCTGTTCGTGAAATCTCCCGCGCCCCAAGGCTGACCAAGTGGTCAGTGCGTACCTGGCAATCGACAATCTCAAAACCCCAGGCTTGCAGATGTCGCACCAAGTACCACAATGCGATCTTGGAGGTGTCGTCGCGGCGGCTGAACATGGATTCACCAAAAAATGCCGCGCCGATCGCAATACCGTAGACGCCGCCGACCAATTCGCTGTCCTCCCAGACCTCAACGCTATGCGCCCAACCCTGGTGGTGCAGCTCGGTATAGGCCTCTTGCATCTCGGTAGACAACCAGGTGCCGTCTTGCCCGGGGCGCGGTTCGGCGCACTTTTGCAGGACTTGCCGAAAGGCCTGGTCAAAACTGACGCGGTAGGCGGCGCGTCGAAAGCTGCGACGCATACTATGAGATGCCTTGAATTCATTAGGAAAAAGCACTAGTCGCGGGTCGGGGCTCCACCACAAGATGGGTTGGTTCGCGCCATACCACGGGAATATGCCGAGGCGATAGGCGGCAAGTAGGCGCACCGAGGTCAGCGTGCCACCGACTGCCAACAGGCCATTGGGCTGTGTCAGCGCGCGCTCGACGGGCGGGAAGCCGGTCGCGAGCGGG
>JAOUGF010000636.1 GCA_029857925.1 Gammaproteobacteria bacterium | reverse complement strand
CAGGTCTTGGTGTTGATGTGCAAGGTCGGGAATCAAGCGTTGCAGGTACAATCTGACGATGCCCTGCTCATCGCTGGTGAGCGATTTGGGGTAAACCAAATCGTTGTTCTCGCGCGGTATCTTGGTAGTAGTAGTATTTATATATTTATAATTATTATATATATTACTACTACTACCTGTAACCGACTCCAAATTTTGGACTGGGTTACAGGGCATAACCGTGTCCGTTTTTTCGACTCGATCACCGGTGTTCGTAACCGAGTCCATCTCCTGGACTCGGTTACGAACCGCATAGGTAACCGAGTCTATGGTATGGACTCGGTTACCAAAGGTCGAAAATAGCGTTAAATCGATCTCCGTTGGACGGATCTCATTCGCCGCCGCAAAGCGTTGTGCCATGCGATCCAAGGTCGACGTGGGCGCGGTGATGTCCATGCCCTTATCGATGACGTGCCCGACCGTGGACAGCGCACGCTCAGCGAGATCCCGAATGTCCTCATTCTGGTGCTTTTGCGCGTCCTGCAAAAACGTGAGGTAACCGGGATCCAGGTGCAGGGCGTCGGCGAGGGTGATCGGTTCGTCATGCAGCGCGTACACATTGCCCTTGAACCGGCCGCTGCCACGCACGCGCGTGCAGCTGGAGAGCCAGCGCGCGATGCGCAACGTGGTCAGTTGCTTATCCAGCAGCGTACGGCTGCATTTGAGTTGTTCTGCGATGCGGTCGTACGTCGGCATGGCCATCGGTGCGTTGGGGACGGTGTGCGTCTTGAGCACCAGCCAGGTCCCCCAGGCCAGGGGGTCGAGGGCGGGGTCTTGCACCAACATCCTGGGCACGGCGTCGTGCCAGTTCCCGAGAAACAGCAGACCATCCTGGCTGGCCTGCTCCGTGGCGTTAACGCGTTCCAGTGTCTGCTGCATGAACACACTGAGCGCGCTAATCCGTGGGTTGATGTCCATCCTAGTCTCCTTGAGGCTCGGTCTGTTCTTCAACTACTTCCTTTTCCTCGGCCTTCTGCCACTCGCAGATGGCGGCATAGGCGGAATTGAGGGGGATGCCTTGGCGTGCGATCGCCAGCCAGCGCGCAACGTCGGGTTGATCTTCCGTCGCGTGCCAGGTATCCCAGGTGATTTTCGTCTGCGCTTCGTCGAGATTATGGGGCCGACCGTGGGTCTGGTCGGTGATGCCTAACAGTTTGCGGCGCTGGGAATGATCCGTTTGGGTCGCCCCGAACAAGTGCTTCGTCAACGCCAGCGGCGCGCCGGCGCGTAGCAGTTCGTCTTGGTCGATGATTTCCTGTTGTCGCAGGCGGATTAACTGCAACGCCCTGCGCAGGCTGTCGTTGTCGATCTCGATATCCGCGAAATGTCCGCGCATGGTGGCCAGCATGTGATGCTGCGTCGCGGAGCATTCCGTCAACGCATGCAGCGTTTCCGCCTCAAAGCCCATCTCCAACAATTCCGGCAGATCGCCTTTTTGGTAGGCCTGTATCGCGTACTGTATGACCGACAATATTAATTCCGTGTGTCCTATGCTCATTTTAGATCCCCCCACAAGTCGGTGCCGGTGTATGCGGTGCGCATGCGTCGGCAGGTTTCCATTAAAAACACCCAATCCTCAAAATCTTTGTCGCTTAATAACGGATTGGCGAACAGCTCAAACGATTGCGCCCGCCAATTCGGTTCTCCTACCCATTTGTAATATTCTTCGGCTCGCCGAGTGACAAAGAACTCGGTGAGCCGTGTCTTAAAAGCGAACATGCGTTCTGGTAGCGCGGTGTACTCGGATGTCAGCAGCAAGTGCCACCACAGCCATTGACGCATCCAGGTGGCCTCGAAATGCGGGCCGTCCATCGGAATAATCGGATGTGCCGGCGTGTCCACCACAAAGCCCAGGCCGACTTTGGGGCTGGACACCACGCAATCGGCAATGCCGTGGCGTTGGGCGATGCGCCGGGCGAGCACATAGGCGCGCGAGCGCAGGGATTTGAGGTCGTTGGGACTGTTGTGGATGCGTGAGAGCGTGG
>JAOUGF010000635.1 GCA_029857925.1 Gammaproteobacteria bacterium | reverse complement strand
CACGTTTAAAAAGATGTTCGGAGAATACGCAATTTATTATTCCGGCAAGGTTGTCGCGCTGGCCTGTGACAACCGGCTGTTTGTCAAGCCTACGCCGGGCGGGTTGGCGTTTGCCGGTGACATCCCAATGGCACCGGCCTATCCAGGCGCTAAGCCCAGTTTATTGGTCGACGACCAAATTGACGATGGCGATTGGCTGGTGCGATTGATAACGATCACCGCGCAGGAGTTGCCAATGCCTAAGCCAAAAAAGAAAAAATCGCTGCGCGATTCCGTGCCGCGTTGAAACAGGCTCGTCGAACGAAGTAATTTGTTCTTTTGTTGCGCAAAAAGCCGTCAAAAAGTCTGCACAGCGTACCGCGCCAAACTAGCACATTGATGAGGGAGAGAAACGCATGGCCATACATCACACACACCGCGCAAGAAACGTGTTGTTATCAATTTTAGCCCAATTCCTAACGCTTTTCACGTTACACGTAGGCTATACATTTTCCGCCGACTATCATTTTGAAAACGCAAACAAGGACGCCGAGTTTCCTGATTGGTTTAAAAAAAGCTTTTTTCAGTTGGATGACGACATCAAAGAGGCCGCAGCCGCGCAAAAGCGCGTAGCGCTGTTTTTCCATCAAGATCACTGCATTTATTGCAGTGCATTGATTGAGCGCAGCCTGTCACAAAAACCGATTGAAGAACTGATGCGCAAACACTTTGACGTGATTGTATTGAATATATGGGGCGATGCCGCCGTCACCGGCCTCGGTGGGCGCACATTTACCGAAAAGACGCTTGCGGAACATTTCTCCATCCAATTTACGCCCACACTGCTTTTTTTAGACGAACAAGGCGCCGTCGTCCTTCGCGTAAACGGCTATCAACCCCCGCAACGTTTAGCATTGGCATTGAACTACGTCTCCCAGCATCAAGAAAAAAATCTCACGTTTGACGCCTATACACGCGCGAATCTGCCCCCCGCAACCAGCAAAAGCCTGCACAAAGAACCCTTCTTAAGTCAACAGTCGCTAAATTTTACACGCATGGACAATCATCGTCCGGTTATAGTCTATTTCGAACAAGGCGATTGCCCGTTGTGCGACGCGCTACATAAACAGATATTGAGTCACGCTGAGGTGCAGAGTTTGCTTAAATCTTTAAATGCATACCAACTCGATATGTGGTCGAACAAGCCCGTCGTGATGGCTGACGGAAAAACCCTCAGCATACGTGCCTGGGCAAAGGCCTTGGGGATACGTTATGCGCCTACCGTGGTGATGTTTGATGAGAACGGCAAAGAGATTATCCGCGCCGACGGCCAGGTCAGCAGCCACCACGCGGCGAAGCTGTTAAATTACGTGGCAAGCGGCACGTACAGGACGGAACCGAGTTATCAACGCTATTTGCTCGCCACGTCGAAACAACCATAGACCTGTTGTAGGTTCGACTAATTCGAACAATTCCGCCGCGCCTACTCCTACTTAGCGTCCAACAACGCGCTCGCCGCATTGATATCCGCCTGCGTCAACTGGCCCACTGCGGCCTTTAGCTTAAAGCGATTGAGCATGTATTGGTGTTTAGCCGATACCAGATCACGTTTCGCGCTAAAAAATTGCTGCTGGGCGTTGAGCACGTCTATCATCGTGCGCAAGCCGTGCTCGAACCCCTTCTGCATCGCGTCTAGCGAACTTTGCGATGAGATTTCACCTTGTTGCAACGCCTTAATCTGCTCCACACCGAAGACCACGGCGCTGTATACCTGTTGCGTTTGCAGATCCGCCTCGCGTTTCGCATCCGTTAACTGGTGTTCCGCCCTGCGCACATCGGCGCGTAACTGTCGCAGTTTAATAGTCACCGAACCGCCAGAAAACAAAGGCACATTAAGCTCCATCGTGACGCTGGTATTGGCGCCGGTATTTTCCCCGCCAAACGTGCCATCACCTACATAATTTTTTCCGTAACTCGCCACCACATCTAACGAGGGATACACCAACCCCAACTGCCTCTCTAATTCTAAACGCGCCACTTCTACACCTG
>JAOUGF010000634.1 GCA_029857925.1 Gammaproteobacteria bacterium | reverse complement strand
ATACTGTCAATCCCCATGGAAAATCGTCAACCGCAAGATAAATCATGGAAGGAATGTCTGCGGCCAACGCGCTTACCTCGGGCCCGGCATGGCGTCGCACAACCTCAAAATAAAACAGGTCTGCGGCGAGCATAAAAATCAACAGTACAAGCATCGCATAACCCACCCATCCCCAGACGGTTTGCCATGCCCCCCGATGCGCGAACTTGAAGGGTAACAAAATCATGACCAACGGCAGCCCCAAAGCCATCGCGGTAATCGACGCGTCAAAACGCAGGCCGACAATAAACGCAAGCACTACATCAAACGCACCAAGCTGCGCGAAATCACTATGATAGATGCCGAATAGCAACGCGCGCGCCAACGAAAACGGAAATAAACACACCACGAAAAGCACGGCGATACGCCCGTACGCATTTTTTTTTAGCGCGTTAAAGCGTGCCTTCACAGCGCGGCCGGTGACCGATTCAGCCAGGCCATATAGGCAGCAACACCTTGTTCTACACTTAGAAACGGTTTGTCATAACCCGCCGCGCGTAACGCGCCGATGTCCGCTTGCGTAAAACTTTGATAACGGCCCTTCAAGTGATCGGGGAACGGGATGTAACGCAATTCACCGTGTTTGTGCCATGCTAATACCGCGCGCGCGACGTCGTTGAAAGATTGAGCGCGACCGGTACCGAGGTTGAATATGCCGGATACCTGTGGATTTTCCATCAACCACAAATTTACGGCGACGACATCATCGACGTGGATAAAATCGCGCCGTTGCTCGCCATCGGCATATCCGTCACAGCCGGCAAATAATTTCAAAACGCCTTCCGCATGTATTTGGTTATTCATATGGAACGCGACGCTGGACATGCTGCCTTTGTGCGCCTCCCGCGGCCCATAGACGTTAAAATACCGTAATCCGCACACTTGTGTATCTTTGGGGTTTAAACGCCGCACATATTGATCGAATAAGAATTTCGAATAGCCATACACATTCAGCGGCTGCTCAAATTCGCGCGACTCTTTGAAGGTCGTTCCCGCGCCGTACACGGACGCGGAAGACGCGTAAATATAGGCGATTTTATTGTTCAAGCAAAAATGGAGCAAGGCTTTCGAATAGTCGAAATTGACACGCATCATGAGCTGGCCGTTCCATTCGGTGGTGGAGGAACAAGCCCCTTCATGAAAAATCGCGTCTATGCTTCCGGGCAGTCCTGCACCCTGCGTCACTCGGTTGAGAAAGTCGTCTTTGTCTAGATAGTCGGCGATCTCGCAGTCGGCGATATTCTTAAACTTGGTGCCGTCTGTAAGATCGTCCACCACGATAATGTCGTTACGACCGCGTGTATTGAGGGTCTTTACGATGTTGCTGCCGATGAAGCCGGCGCCGCCGGTAACGATAATCATGATGATGTCACTCCTGATCCAAGGGACTGCTGGGTGTGCGTTGGCACCTTGGTGCCCACGCGCATTTGCGCTTGCAGACCAGTCACGGTCCAATGTTTGCGCTTGGATTTAACCTCGGCAAATATTTGGTCATTGTCAGTCGTGCGCGTCAAAAGTCGATGATAAAGGTGATATTGTATCGCCGCGTGGATGAGCGGCTTGGTTTTGCAACCGTTTAGCCGCAGTCGAAAATCAATATCGGTGTCCTCACCGATGCCAGGACTCTGGTAGCGGGTGTCAAAGCCGTTGATATCGAGCAAGTCTTGCTTGTATAGCGAAAAATTGCAACCCAAAATACCGCGTGGTTTGCGATCAGCGAACATCCGCCCTAACTTGCTTGTGAAACGCACGCCCTTAGCCGCCATGCTATGGTTTATCGGTAATAGCACGAAAAATATCCAAGCATAGTTTTTTTGGATAAAGTCTTTGCGTATGCGTTGCGGTGTGATTAAACGTGTTACCCAGCGCGTAAGGCTCACCCTGCGCCCGGCCAGTACGGTTTTATGCGCGCGGTGCGCGACATGGTCTGACAGAAATTGCGGATGCAACACGCAATCTCCATCGACAAAGACCAAATAATCCGCAGACGC
>JAOUGF010000633.1 GCA_029857925.1 Gammaproteobacteria bacterium | reverse complement strand
AAGCGCAGTTTACACGTTGCCTCAAAGGGCTGACATATCTGAGCATTTTTCGACCCTTTTCAACGACGCGATGCGCCGCTCAGCGAATTTTTAGAGGTTCCCTAAAACGTCAAATCCAACCCGACCAGAAAATAGTCTTCCTTGTTGTTATGACCGTATTGCGCCGTGTCTTTTAGTAAAAAATCCGTCGTTATCTCAATCACGCCGCGCACATTGCGCGCGAAATAGTGACTGGCGTTGGCCGTGATGGTGTTGGTGCCTATTCCCCGATAAATATTGGCGGCTGTGGCCAAGGTGCCTGCATTAACATAGTTATAAAGCAGCGAAAAGCTAGACCCTGCGTTTGCGATATAATCCATGCCGATGAAACCGCCATACCAGGTGTCGGCGACACTGGTGCGTTGGAAATCCTCCCAACGCACCATTAAGGCTTGGCCATACAAATAGAATCGATCGGCGATGGCCAGGTTGCCGTCTACGCCGCTGACGGTGCGCGTGATTTGCATATTCTCGGCGGCGTTGGGGCGTTCACCGATCAGCATAAACAGCCCGCCATTGATGACGTCGGTATCTAGCCCTACGCGCGCGAAGTAGTCCTTAACGTTATTATTGTCAAAGAGGCGATCGCTACGGCCTAGCCCCGGTGAGTTTAATGCGGTGCTGGTTTGCGTACCATTGCCGTTGCTGGCGCCCAACGTCAGCCCGCCATACACCAGGTCTAGGTTGAATAAAACCCCGCGCTCGTTGCCCAGGCCTGCAAGGTCATACGGCAAGTAGTCTTGCACGGTCAGGCGTTGGTGGCGTGAAAATAGGATGTCAGAGATCGGGAATTGCCCGATGACCGCCGCGCCAAGCAGCCCGGTATACGTGAAGATAGCGCGTTCAAACGGGGGGTGTGGCGTGATGCCGCGATCCGCCAACGTGGCATTGAAGCGCATGCTAACATTTGAGGTAAGCGCGGTGCCCCCGACCAGGTCCAACGTATAAGGTGCCTGGATATCATAGTCCGCGTTAGCAACGGCGGAAGCGGTCTGCAGGTCTAGGGTTTCCCCCCTGCGTACCCGCGCATAGGCCTGGGTACGTATCGACAACGGCAAGGCCTTAGGCAGTTTGATCTCGGGGTCACGCGTGTCAGTGGTGGTGATTTCATCCCAGTGCGGCAGCAGCAAGCCGCGGTGGATAAACGCCTCGCCCGCACGATTCAACTTGGGTCCCGCGCTGTGGCAGACGGCGCAGCTGATCTCATATTGGCGGGAAAAATGCGGACTGGCAACGGCCGGGTGTGGCAGGACGACGAGGCCACACCACGCGAGCCCCGCGCCAAGAATTTTTACCGTTAAGTTTCGCATCATCATCGTGTGCCGCCCAGTATGCGCAACGCAGGTTTTGCGCCAGGTTTGCAGTGCGGCCTTTGAATGGGCTTGCGTGTAGGCGGATTTCAGGTAAAATAGCGCACTGTTAGATGGGTAATTGGCGGTTAAGTCATTTAGACTATACTTAATAAATGGATACGCGGTGTGCTTGCCATTGTCTCAACAATAACAAAGCACTACACTAGCGGATTTTCACAGCGAGGTTTTCCATGGCAGTAGAACGCACCATTTCCATCATCAAACCCGATGGCGTCGCCAAAAATGTGATCGGCGAGGTCTATGCGCGCTTTGAAAAGGCCGGTTTGCGCATCGTTGCGGCGAAGATGATGCACCTGTCTAAGGCGCAGGCGGAAGAATTCTATGGCGTGCACAAGGCGCGTCCGTTTTTCAACGACTTAGTAAAATTTATGACCTCTGGTCCGGTCATGGTGCAGGTGTTGGAAGGTGAAAACGCAGTGGCCAAGAATCGCGACGTGATGGGCGCCACTAACCCCAAAGAGGCGAAGCCCGGCACCATACGCGCGGATTTCGCGAAGTCGATAGACGAAAACGTCGTACACGGCTCGGATGCAATTGAAACCGCACGCAACGAAATCGCCTTTTTCTTCAAGGATAACGAGATTTGCCCACGTACACGGTAGACACCGCGCCGCACGCGGCGC
>JAOUGF010000076.1 GCA_029857925.1 Gammaproteobacteria bacterium | reverse complement strand
ACGGGAGGGAGTATGTATAAATTCAAATGGGCGCCAATACTATTCGCGTGGGTCACCACCCTGACGGGGTGCGCACAAAGCATTATATTGGAAAAACACGGCCTGTATCCCGCCGCCAATGATACCGCCTATGCTCAGGTGTATTTGTTGCGGCCTCAAGCCCAACGTTCACGCGGTGTTGCCGACAACCCGGTGAACGTCGAAATGGGACGCGAAAAACTGACCGAATTGGCCCAGGGCGAATATGTGTTGGTGCATATTAAACCTGGTGAGACGGATGTCGTGGCACGCAATTTGACCTATATCACTGCCAAACCAATGCCGATAGAGGTTTGGCGGGCGCGTCACTTTGATTTTGAGGCCGGTCATGTCTACTACATCCTGATGCGACAAGATTATGAAGAATTCCGTGGCATTTATTTCGTACCCGAGGCGCTGGACGAACTTCAGGCGCGGCAACTCGCGGGACAAATGTCGGCGGTCGGCGCCCTGGCCAAAAAACACCCCATTGCGAGCGCGCAGTAGCGTCGTGCGGAACTCATCGCAAAACGATGGTATAGACCAAATGTGTGTGCCGCACGTACACGCCAGGCATACGCACTCACTAAGAATTGTAGTAGTAAAGCCACCTGCGTGGTGGCGGATGTCGGTGGCACGGATGCCGCCATAAAGCCTACAGGGACACGTTTTAAACTGGTATGTGGCTTTAGGGAACCTCTAAAAATTCGATCAGGGGATGCAGCACTAGGCGGAAAGGGGCGAAAAAGCGCAGATTACACGTTGCCTCAAAGGGCTGACATATCTGAGCATTTTTCGACCCTTTTCAACGACGCGATGTGCCGCTCAGCGAATTTTTAGAGGTTCCCTTTACTAAAGACAACATGAGTATTCACTCGACCGTAAGCGCAGAGGGGACACGGCACGTGCAACGCATTCCACTGTTTCATTCCCTGCGCGTGCGGCTGATCTTGGCGAGCCTGGCAGTTGAAATCACGCTGCTGTCTATTCTGGTCTTCAACAATCTACGTCTCCAGGAATCCAGCCTCGTCGAACAGGCGCAATTGCGCTTGACCGAATTAAACTCACTGCTTAACGCCGCTATCGCAGGCCCGCTCGCGGCACGCGATTTCGGCACCATGCAAGACATCCTCGATGAGGTCCGCCATCGAGAAGGTGTCGTCTATTTAGCATTAATCGACAATCATGCGAAGATTGTGGCTGCGGCCGGCTGGGACAACAAAACACCCCTTCCCCCGATTGCGACCCATAACATCTCCGAATCCGACGGCAGCGGGCGTTATGACGCCGAGGTCGTTGTACACATTGGGACGCAACGCTATGGCAAAGTCCAATACGGGTTGTCTACGGAATTTTTAAACGCCTCACGTTCCAGCGTACTAAAACAAAGTCTGCTGATCGCCGGGGTTGAGATCGCGTTGTCATTCTTCGTGTTATGGCTCGTTGGGTATTGGTTGACGCGTCATCTCGCGTTGCTTAGCAACGCCAGCGGCCAGGTGACGGCCGGAAATTTCGACATCCATCTGCCCGTGAAAAGCAATGATGAAATCGGCCAACTGACAGCAGCGTTTAATCTGATGTCTAAGGCCGTGCGTGAACGTATGGCCGATGTGCAAAACGCCGCCGCCACGCAACATGAATTGGCGCAACAAACCCTGCAGGACAATGCGCGCCTAAGCGCGCTGCTCAGTACGATGACGGTAGGCATTTTATTTGAAGACGCCGAGAACCGTATCGTCTATGCAAACACGATGTTCCGGCGTATCTGGTTGGTGCCGGACAGCGCCCATTTAGTCGGTTTGCCCACCACCGAGGCGCTACGCCAGTCCGCCAACATCCTCGCGCAACCCGATCATTTCTCACGCCACTTGCTGGAGGTCTTGGGCACCCGTGAGGTCAGTGACAGCTTTGAAATCTGCACCGCCGACGGGCGAATCTTGACGCAGTTATCCTATCCGGTGCGCGATGCGAACGATAGATTCATTGGCCGTCTTTGGATCTACGAAGATATCACGCACGAACGTCAGACGGCGGAAGAATTGATGTATCTTGCGGAGCGCGATTCGCTGACCGGTTTGTTTAACCGCCATCGGTTCCAAATTGAAATCGATCGCGCGATGGAAGAATTGAAACGTCACAACACGGTCGGTGCTGTACTATTTTTTGACTTGGACGAATTCAAATATATTAATGACACCTACGGTCATCGTGCAGGCGATGCGATGTTGATTCGTGTCGCCGGAGAAATCAGCCACCTTGTGCGGCGTAATGAAACATTGAGCCGTTTGGGGGGCGACGAATTCGCGGTATTGGTACCTGGTGCGGATGAAAAGTCCGCCGTCCAACTGGCCGAACGCATTATCCGCGGCGTTTCGCAAATCCCTTTTCGTTTCGAAGGCCACAGCCTGCGTCTGACGACCAGTGTCGGTATTGCGCTTTACCCTCAACATGGAGGCAGTGTAGAAGAACTGATCTCGCGCGCCGATGCCGCGATGTACCAAGCCAAGGAGGCCGGAAAAGACGCATGGCGGCTTTATCAGGCCGATCGCGACGCGTCGCGTGAAATGCTCAACCGCCTCACGTGGCAAGAACGCCTCACCAACGCGCTGGACAACAAGCTGTTACGCCTGCACTTCCAAGGCGTATATCAGGCGTCAAATCTACAGTTATCGCATTTTGAGGCGTTGGTACGTATCGTCGATGAATCCGAACCCTCGCGTTTGATTTTACCGGGCCAATTTATCACCCACGCCGAGCGCACCGGAAAGATTGTCGATATCGACCGCTGGGTAATTCGTGAGTGCGTATCCATTTTGGCGCGCGACAAGAAGATGCCCTCGCTGGCCGTCAATATCTCCGGCCGTTCGTTTGATGACCCTAGCATGCCGCAATATATCGCGAATCAACTTGCGCAAGCGGGCGTCGCACCATACCGTTTATTGGTGGAATTGACCGAGACGTCCGCCGTCAGCGACTTGCATGACGCACAGCGATTTATTGAGGCCTTGCAACGCACAGGATGCAAAGTGTGTCTGGATGATTTTGGCGCAGGTTTTTCATCGTTTGCGTACCTGAAACACATCAAGGCGGACATCCTCAAGATCGACGGCATGTTCGTGCGCGATCTGCCTAACGATCGCGACAACCAGGTATTCGTGAAATCCATCGTCGATGTCGCGCGTGGCATGAAAAAGACCACAATTGCGGAATTCGTAGAAACCGAGGAGACGCTGGTGATGCTGAGAAAAATGGGCGTCGATATGGTTCAGGGCTATCACATGGGCGTTCCGGTGGGAGACCCGCCCGAATTGCGTCTGCCCGCTTAGTAAGGTTAGCCCAACGCCTGCCGAGCGTTCGACATACATTTGACTAGCGTTCTATTTCGGCGCCTTTGGCGGCAGCTGGGTATATATTTCAGAGGGGGCCTTCAACACCGGCAGGCTATCCACCCATGCGCCGTTATCGAATTTATTGAAAAAACAACTGCGCCGCCCGGTGTGGCAGGCGATGCCGCCGACCTGCTCGACCTTCAGCAAGATCACGTCTTTGTCACAATCCACACGCAATTCACACAAACGTTGCGTGTGCCCGGACTCCTCGCCCTTGCGCCATATTTTTTTGCGCGAGCGCGACCAATACACGGCAACGCCTTCTTGTACCGTCAGTTGCAAGGTTTCGCGGTTCATCCACGCCACCATCAAAATTTCTTGCGTGGTAACGTCTTGCGCGATCGCGGGCAGCAAACCGTCGTCGCCCCAGCGCAGTTCGTCCACCCAACTCACAACCGCACCTCAATGCCCGCCGCGCGCATGTGGTGTTTCGCTTGTTCAATCGTAAATTGGCCGAAATGGAAAATACTCGCCGCCAACACCGCGTCCGCGCCACCCTTTTTTACGCCATCGACGAGGTGATCGAGGGTGCCCACGCCGCCGGAGGCGATGATAGGCACGTTCACGGCAGTGCTCACCGCGCGCGTGACGCCCAAATCAAACCCTTCACGCGTGCCGTCTCTGTCCATACTGGTCAGTAATATTTCACCCGCGCCGTAGTCGACCATGCGTGTCACCCACGCCACGACATCCAGCCCGGTCGCCTTGCGCCCGCCATGCGTGAATACTTCCCAACGCGGCGCCTCATCCGCCGCACTGACACGTTTGGCGTCTACCGCCACCACGATACATTGACTACCGAATCGTTCCGCCGCTTGCTTAACAAACATCGGATTCTGCACCGCGGAGGTATTGATCGAGACCTTGTCGGCGCCCGCGTTTAACATACGGCTGATATCTTCCAGCGTACGTATGCCGCCGCCGACGGTCAACGGGATAAACACCTCGCCCGCCACCGCCTCCACGACCTTCACCATCGTCGCGCGGCCTTCGTGACTCGCGGTAATATCCAAAAAGGTGAGTTCGTCCGCGCCCTGTTCGTTGTAGCGCCGCGCGATCTCCACCGGATCACCCGCATCGCGTATCTCTAAGAATTTGACGCCTTTGACAACGCGGCCGTTATCGACGTCTAAACACGGAATAATGCGTTTGGCGAGGCTCATGGCTTTTTCTTGGTCAACTCGTCACACAATTTTTGCCCGGCGGCAAAATCCAATGTACCTTCGTATATCGCACGACCCGTGATAACGCCGGTGATCCCCTCGTCGGCGACCGCGCACAACCCGCGCAAGTCATCGAGATTGTTGATGCCGCCGGAGGCCACCACCGGTATCGTGATCGCCTGCGCCAATTTTACCGTCGCCTCGACATTCACCCCTTGTAACATACCGTCGCGGCTGATATCGGTATAAATGATCGCCGCCACACCGTCGTTTTGAAAATGCTGCGCGAGATCGATGACATCGTGACGCGTCAATTTAGACCACCCGTCCGTCGCCACTTTGCCGTCTTTCGCGTCCAAACCGACGACAATGTGGCCGGGGAACTCCAAACACATATCGCCGACAAAACCCGGCTTTTTAATCGCCTGCGTACCGATGATAATGTATTGCACACCGGCGTCGAGATAGGCCGCGACGGTGGCCTCGTCACGTATGCCGCCCCCCACCTGCACCGGCACATCGGGAAATTCCGCGACAATCTCTTTTATCAGCGCCTTGTTAACCGGCTTGCCGGCAACCGCACCGTCAAGGTCGACGAGATGCAACCGACGCGCACCGGCGCGCATCCATATCCGCGCCATATCCAAGGGGGAATCGGAATAGGTGGTGCTGTCGTCCATCTTGCCTTGACGCAGACGTACACACTTACCACCTTTGATGTCGATTGCAGGGATTAATAACATAGTCTCACCTCGCGCCCAGTGCGTTTCCTATTTTCAAATCAAACACCGTTCCAACGTAAAAAATTCGCGAGCAGCGCCAAGCCCGCCGGCTGGCTTTTCTCCGGATGAAATTGCGTCGCGAAGACGTTTTCGCGCGCCGCGACCGAACAAAATTCTATACCGTAACGCGTCGTCCCGCTGATGATGGAAGTATGCGCCGGGGCGACATAATAACTATGCACAAAATAGAATCGACTATCCTGCGGAACATCGCGCCACAACGGATGACCGTTGTGATGCACTTGATTCCAGCCCATGTGCGGCACCTTCAAGCGCTCGCCGCGTTCCTGCATGGTGTCGGTGAAACGCCGCACACTGCCGGGCAAAATACCTAAGCACTCCACGCCGTCATTTTCTTCCGAGAAATCCATCAACGCGTGCATGCCCAGGCAAATCCCCAACAAAGGCTTGTTCTCCGCCAACGCGTGGATGACGGGAACCAACTCGCGATCGTGCAACGCCTGCATGCAATCGCGTATCGCGCCGACACCCGGCAACACGATACGGTCGGCGGATTGCAATTCACGCGCGTCATGCGTCACCCGCACCCGCACGCCATCGCCCACGCGTTCGATCGCCTTGGCCACCGAGTGCAGATTGCCCATACCGTAATCTATGATCGCTACCACACTCATTTTCGTTCAACCTGTGCAGGGGTCATGGCACAAACTATCATTGGATAATCTTACAAAGCGCCCTTGGTCGAAGGCAACACCCCCGCCGCGCGTGCATCGTGTTCGGCCGCCATGCGCAACGCGCGACCGAAGGCCTTAAAGATCGTTTCGGCGACATGGTGCGCGTTTTTACCGCGCAAGCTGTCGATATGCAAGGTCGCCTTGGCGTGGTTCACAAACCCTTGAAAGAATTCATTCAACAAATCGACATCAAACGCGCCGATGCGCGCGCGCGGCATGTCCACTTGGTAGATCAAGCCCGGTCGGCCCGAATAATCGACGACGACACGCGACAAGGCCTCGTCCAGCGGCACATAGGCATGGCCATACCGGCGTATGCCCTTTTTATCCCCTAAGGCCTGAAAAAATGCCTGCCCGAGCGCGATGCCGATGTCCTCAACCGTATGGTGGTCATCGATATGCGTATCGCCTTTGGCCTTGACGTTAATGTCTATCATGCCATGCCGCGCGACCTGATCCAACATGTGCTCCAAAAACGGCACGCCGGTCGCAAATTCACCGTGCCCCGCACCGTCGAGATTGATGCTGACCTCGATCTGCGTCTCCAAGGTGTCGCGTTTAATAGTGGCCTTACGCTCGCTCATATCGCTGTCTCTTGTCTAATCACGATGGCTATGGTTCCTAGGCTGCAAACTGCCCCAACGCATGCAAGAACGCCCGGTTTTCCTGCTCAGTACCCACGGTCACGCGCAAGCAATCCACCAACATGCCGCCCTGTGGATGCAGATTTTTTATCAATACCCCGTGGTGGCGCAGGTGCTCAAACATACGCACGCCCTGACCGGGCGGTGCGCGGAACAAAATAAAATTGGCGCGACTGGCGAACACCTGCAATCCTGCAATGGCGTTCAATTCCAAAAACAACTCCTCACGCGCGCGGCGCAATTCGGCGCTTTGCCGCTCAAACACCTCGTGATGGCGCAACAAAAAATCGGTGCTGATTTGTGTCAGCACATTAATATTATAGGGTAACCGCACCTTGTCGAACTCGTGCAACCACGCCGGGTCACCCGCCAAATAACCCAACCGCAGACCGGCCAGGCCCATTTTCGACAACGTCCGCATGACCACGACGTTGTCATACTGCAAGACCCGCGCGAGGAACGAGGCCTCGGCAAACGGCGCATAGGCCTCGTCTATCACCACCAGGCCCGGCGCGGCGGCGACAATGTGTTCGATATCCGCATCCGCAAACAGATTGCCCGTCGGATTATTCGGATAGGCGAGAAACACCACGGCGGGTTCTTCACGCTCTATCGCCTCTAACATCGCGGTTACGTCCAGCGAAAAATCGGCGCGCAACGGCACTCCGACAAAACGCATACCCGCGAACCCTGCGATCATGCGGTACATCACAAACGTCGGTTCCGGCGCCACCACCGCGCGCCCCGCCTGCGCCAACGCCAACAGGATCACTTGGATCAATTCATCTGAACCGTTTCCCAACAAGATGTCACAATCCGCGGGGATCTGCACCACTTCGCGCAAACGATCTTTGACCAACGCAGCACCGGGATCGGGATAACGATTAAGCGGTGCGTCGCGCAGCGCGTTTGTCCACGCATCGCGCAGTTCATCCGCCAATCCATACGGATTTTCCATCGCATCGAGCTTAATCAATCCCTGTGCAGAGTGCACATGGTAGGCGTGCAATGCGCGTATGTCCTCGCGTACCCACTGCTCAATGCGTTTGCTCGCGGTGCTCATGACGAGGGTTTGATACGATATTCGGCGGATCGCGCATGCGCGGTCAGGCCTTCGCCACGCGCAAAGGTCGAGGCGTGCTTGCCCAAATCCGAGGCCCCTTGCGGTGAACACATAATCAGGCTGGTGCGTTTCTGAAAATCATACACACCCAACGGCGAGCTAAAACGCGCAGTACGCGCCGTCGGCAACACATGGTTGGGGCCTGCACAATAATCGCCCAGCGCCTCAGCCGTATAACGTCCCATAAACATCGCGCCCGCGTGGTTTATTTTGCTCGCCAAGCCCTCGGCGTCTTCCACCGACAATTCCAAATGTTCCGGCGCAATAAAATTCGCGACCTCGGCGGCCTCGGTCAAATCCCGCACCTTCACGAACAGTCCGCGTGCTTGCAATGATTTGCGGATGATGTCCGCGCGTTCCATCGTCGGTAACAGTTTTGCTATGCTCGCCTGCACCTGCGTTAAAAAGTTTGCGTCGTAACTCACCAATATGGATTGTGCGTCTTCGTCGTGCTCGGCCTGCGAGAACAAATCCATCGCGATCCAATCGGGGTCCGTCTTACCGTCGCAAATCACCAAGATCTCCGAAGGACCGGCGATCATGTCGATACCGACCACACCGAACACCATGCGTTTCG
>JAOUGF010000075.1 GCA_029857925.1 Gammaproteobacteria bacterium | reverse complement strand
TTATAATGCGTGAAAATGGATTGCGAACGTAACTATGCGCCTATATGCCCCCACTGGCGACCGAAACGACCGGCAGCGGGGGAATATACCTACATTTTATTACGTTAACGTTTTATAGGGGATTAAGGTTCCACTTGACGCAGACCGTCGAGGAACCAGGTCGGTTGGCGGCTAAATTTAGGTTGGATAAAATACCAGACTTCGCGCGCGCGCGTGGCATCTGCTGGGGTTGCGCTGGTGGACGTGGATTCGCGTAAAAGCGCGTCGAAATAGACGGTCGCGAGCCGCTCAGTGCCCTCTTCCCCGGCCTCTAACAGCTTGGCGTTAAGCTCTAACACCTCGGTACGGCTATTACCCTGACGGGCACGCATCTGGTCTTGAATCTCGGCAAATACGCGGTCGGTGGTGAACTGACGGATATCGGCGAGATCACCCTCATCCCACGCCTTTTGCAAGCGGGCGTAGGCGGTCTTCGCCCCATTCAGGAAGCCTTCGCGATCGAATCCGGCGGCAATCACCCCTTCGGCGGGCGTCAGATCCGCCGGGTTTGCATCCCCCTGCGTTGCCGCGCTGGCGGACTCTGTGCGACCGCGCGACAGCAAATCGGTATCAAAACTGGCGCTAGAACGGTGCATAGGTGCGGGCGCCGGGCTTGCCTCAACCGCAGGGCCATTGTCTAGTGTAATGGGTTCACGATTATACCCGCCCGCAGGCATCGGTTCCGCAGCCTGCGCCTGACGGCGACGCGCGGCGAACATTTTATAAATGACAAACCCTAACAACGCAACGATGATGATGTCCAGAAAGCCAATCCCGCCAAAGCCATGACCGCTCAACAAAGAGCCGATCAAGCCACCCAGCGCCAAACCACCTAACATGCCGCCGATCGCGCCCATCCAGCCGCTACGCGCGGGCGCCGCAGGGGCCGCCGCCGGGCTGGGTTGCGCAGGTTGATGCGGTGCGGCCTGGCCTGGCGTGCTATTGGGGGTCGCGGGGGTTTGACGATAGGGTTGGCTATACGAAGGACGGCTACCAAATGAACGCCCACTTCCGAAACGCGCCGCAGCGGCCTCATCCATCATGACTAGGCTGGACACCAACGCCACACCCAAACCTATAAGACCCATAGAAAATTTCTTCAACACTCCACTCACTCCTCTCAAAAAAAACCTTGGTTTAAGCATATCTAACGGATTATATTAGACCCTTGCAGGATTGCAACCGGAAGAACCGTATGACGGGCGACGCCCCCCCGCTAAAGCGCTATAACACCCTTACCCAATTCGACTTTCACCACCTTTTGAGCCAGACCCCTGGGATTGCCGTGGTCTATTTCACGTCGGCGGGGTGCGCCTCTTGCCGTCATTGGCGTGAAGTATTACAACAGCTGTTAAAACGACGCCTGGACATCCGCGTATTTGAGGTCGATGCCGCGCAAGATCAAGCGCTGACGCGCGAATTTGAAGTTTTTCACCTACCCGCGCTGTTTGTGTTTCGCGACGGCCACTATCGCGGACCATTACTGTGCGAGGCCAGGACCACGCTGTTGGACGCCGCCATCGACGCCGCCAGCGCACTGCCGCCGCAGGACATGCCGTAGCTGCCTGGCCGACCCGGCAAGGTAGCGTTCACCGCGCAGGATTACTTAACCACTGTAATTGCTGAAGCAAAAATGATGCGCTCAAATGTGCGATTCATAAATTTGCTGTTAAAGCCTTCCATGACCACATTGGGAGAAATGTTCACCTTATCCCCCTTTTTCACCTTGGTTGTCGGCCCCGCAACCCAAAATTTCTTGCCTTGATTTTCGAGTTCAACATAGGTATAGCCGCTGCCCGACTTTTCAGACAACACCTTGCCGCTATTTTCATGAGGTGCAACCGCTGCGGGTGCCTCTGCGGCAGGTGCAGCGGCCTTAGGTGCTACGGCAGGCGCTCCACCGCCCAAACCGTCGTTTAATGCCCAGCTAGGCGTCGCCGCCATCATGCCCAATACACCCAACACTGCCCATTTCATCCTAAATCCTCCAAACTATATAAGTATACGATTTGCGCGTGAGTTCCAACGCCATGGATATACCGCTCTACTAAAGACACCGCGTTCACCACATAGTTGCACGTACAGGCGCGCAACCGCACTCGCAGCCCACCGAAACGGTTCCGACTAAAACACATTCTAACGTATTGACCTCGCATAATATAGCCGCCCCGCACCCTGCAGTTGACTCACGTCGGCGAGATGATACATTGTGTGACCAACCCCTTTGCCACTCTAGGAGCATACGCGTGCCTTCTTTCGATGTCGTATCGGAAATCAACACCCATGAACTGACCAACGCCGTAGACCAAGCAAATCGCGAACTCGCAGGCCGTTATGATTTTCGTGGCAGTGAGGCGAAGATCGAATTGGCGGATAACGCGCTAACCTTACACGCAGACAATGAATTTCAAATCAAACAACTGGTGGACATCGTGTATACCAAACTTGCCAAGCGCGGCATCGACATCGACTGTGTGGAACTCGGCAAGATCGAAGGCAGCGGATTTAAATTGCGCCAAAAAATTACCATACGCCATGGAATCGACGCGGAGGCAGGCAGGAAAATCGTCGCGCTGTTAAAAACGTCGCCACTCAAATTGCAGGTCTCCATCCAAGGTGACAAGGTGCGGGTCACAGGCAAAAAAAGAGATGATTTACAAACAGCTATCGCATCTATTCGCGGTGAGAAGCTGGGTCTGCCGCTACAATTTGTAAATTTTCGCGACTGACGCCGCTGAATAGCTGGTCAAAATATGCACAAAAAACGCGTGCGCTAGGCACGATCCGTTCCTAAAAAGCGTGCAAAATTATTTTTTTTCCTACCTATTGCAAGTCCAAATTCGCTCCGTTATCTTGAACCCCCCTTGGTCAGGAAGGGACACCTGACAAGCACTGCGCCGCTATCCCCCTTGGCCGTCGCAGCTGTTGGTAGCGTTACACATCGGAGTAAGCATCTATCATGAATGACTCTGTGAATTTTTGTGATCTACAAATTCCGGCGGACATTTATCCGTATCACACGATTGACAAGACGGTAGACACCATTGTTGCGCGCGCGCCATTGGCATTGCTGGCGGTAAATGCGAACGGATGCGTGATCTGGTGTTCGCCGCTGCCCCAAATGCATAATTCGCTGCGCAATAATACCGCTACGTGGCTGAATCGCGATTTGCTTGATATTTTACCGCTGGTTCACGGTGAGCAACAGGCCTGGCAGGCGTGTTTGCGCGGAAACAGCGGTTATGTGAAATTTATGTTGGAAAGCAAATTAGTGCATGGCTGGTTTTATCCATTGCACGATACCGAAGATACATCGCAAGGCATCGCCGGTATTTTATTTGACACCGGCACATCGGAACCCAACCACCAGATATTGGCGGAACATACCACCGATGTCATCACGAAACACAATATGGACGGTGTGATTCATTATGCCTCGCCCTCGGTGACACGTCTGCTTGGTTATGCGCCGGACGAACTGCTGGGTGTGACGGTATTTGATTTATTCCATCCCGACGACGCAAAATCGGCGCGCAAAAAATTTTTTGGCACCGATCGCGACTTTCAACCTAATGAAGCGATCCACTATCGTATTCGCGCGAAGAGCGGGGACTACATCTGGTTTGAAACGTTGCGAAAATTGGTAATAGATACCGCAACACAAGCCACAAAAGAAGTCGTCGCGGTCTCGCGCGATATCACCGAACGCAAAATGACCGAAGACCGCTTGATGTATTTGGCGAATTTCGATTCATTGACAGGCTTGCCCAATCGCGCGCTTTTCCGCGATCGACTGCGGCGCGCGATAGCACGCGCGCAACGCAATAACGGCCAGGTCGCCTTGCTATTCCTGGATCTGGATCGTTTTAAAAATATTAATGACAGTTTGGGGCATCATGCGGGAGATCAGTTATTACGCGGCGTATCCAAGCGCTTGCTCAAAAACGCCCGCGAAGGCGATACCGTCGCACGCTTGGGAGGGGATGAATTCACGGTCATACTTGAAGGCATAGAAAGCAGCGAAGACGCTGTCGCCGTCGCACGTAAAATATTAGAGCTGATGGAAGCCCCCTTCAAACTCGACGGACATGAGATTGTGGTTTCCACCAGTATCGGTATTACGCTCTACCCCGAGGATGCGACCGATATGAGCAGCCTGCTAAAAAACGCGGACACCGCGATGTATCGCACCAAGGAAAAAGGCCGCAATAGTTATCAATTTTACACCGCCGACATGAACGATAAGGCGATTGAAACGTTAATGCTGGAAAACGACCTGCGCCATGCACTGGAGCGCGAGGAATTTGAATTGTATTTTCAGCCGCAATTTGACCTGCATACCCGTGCGATCATCGGCATCGAGGCGTTGGTGCGCTGGAATCACCCGGTACGCGGCCTGTTGAGCCCGAGTAAATTTATACCGTTCGCGGAAGAATCGGGGCTCATCATCGCGATGGGTGAATGGATTTTACGCAAGGCCTGCACCTATGCACGCGCGTGGCAATCACCCGGCCACGCGCCGCTGCATGTCGCGGTGAATTTGTCCATGCGTCAATTTCATCAACGTAACCTGGTCGAAATGGTGACGCAGGCCTTGGCCGATTCGGGTTTGCCTCCGTATTGCCTGGAACTCGAGATCACTGAAAGCATGTTGGCGCATAACGTCGAAAAAACCAGCGCCATCCTACACGAGTTGCATAATCTGGGCATACGCCTGTCGATCGACGATTTCGGTACCGGATATTCGTCATTGAATTATCTGAAACGCTTCCCGCTGAATACGCTAAAAATCGCGCAGTCCTTCGTGCAGGACATCGCCAACGAACCCGACGACGCCGCGATCGCGGAGGCCATCATTGGCCTGGCCAAGGCGTTGCGCTTGAATGTGATCGCCGAGGGTGTGGAAACCGACGAGCAGGTGTATTTTCTACGCGGCCGAGGCTGTGACTGGGTGCAAGGCGAACTGTTTAGCAAACCCATACCGTCGCAAGACCTGTTGCCTTGGTTACGCCGCAATCGACCGCATTTCGTGGTGTACCAGCAAGGAGTCTTGTGGCCGGATGCCGCGCACGCGTAGTCTCATCGCCGCCGCGCCGTCACCCTGGCGATAACCCACAATAGCTATCGTGAGGTCGGCCGTCGACTGGGGTTCCCGGCGGCGCAGGAATTCGCGCGCCACCGCTACCTAGCGACGCCGCCTGTGCTACAGTAGCGCCCATGCCCGATGCCCTGCACACCCTACGCGCCGTTTTCGGCTACGAACAATTTAGGCCACCACAAGACGAGGTCGTCGCAACCTTAGTAGAGGGTGGCGACGCATTGGTGGTCATGCCCACCGGCGGCGGCAAATCGCTGTGTTTCCAAATTCCTGCCTTGGTGCGCCCCGGCACCGGCGTAGTGGTTTCGCCGCTCATCGCACTGATGCAAGACCAAGTGGCGGCCTTACGTCAAGCCGGTGTGCGCGCGGCGGCCCTGCATTCGGCGTTGGATGGCGCCACCGTACGCAAGGTTGAGCAACAATTCTTGGCCGGGGCACTGGATTTACTCTATGTCGCGCCGGAGCGCTTGGTCACGGAGCGCATGCAAGAACTGTTGTCGCGCACACCGATTGCGTTGTTCGCGATCGACGAGGCGCATTGCGTGTCGCAATGGGGCCATGATTTTCGCCCGGAATATTTACAATTATCGCTGTTAGCGCAGTATTTTCCGAATGTGCCGCGCATTGCGCTGACCGCAACCGCGGACGCCCGCACCCGCGCGGAAATTCTACATCGGCTGCAATTGCAAGACGCACGCATTTTTTTATGCGGATTCGATCGGCCGAACATACGTTATCGCATCACCCAAGACAACGGCAAGGCGCGCGAGCAATTGTTGCAGTTTATCAACGATGAACACCCCGGCGACACCGGCATTGTTTATTGCCTGTCACGTAAGCGTGTAGAAGAAATCGCGCTGTGGTTGACCGCGCGGGGGTTGGCGGCACTCCCCTACCACGCGGGACTTACGCCCGACGTCCGCCAACGTCACCAGACGCGTTTTCTGAATGAAGACAGCATCATTATCGTCGCAACGATCGCATTCGGCATGGGCATCGATAAACCGAATGTGCGTTTTGTCGCCCACTTGAACCTGCCTAAGAGCATCGAGGCCTATTACCAGGAAACCGGTCGCGCCGGACGTGACGGCCTGCCCGCCGACGCGTGGTTGAGTTACGGTCTAAATGATGTCATCACGTTGCGCCAATGGGTAGAGGCCTCCGAGGCCGACGAACGGCATAAACAAATAGAACGCCAAAAACTCGATGCGATGCTGGGCTTGTGCGAACTCACCACCTGCCGTCGTCAAGCGCTTTTGGCGTATTTTGGCGACACCTTGCCCACGCCTTGCGGCAATTGCGATACCTGTTTAGAACCGCCGGCCAGCTGGGATGCCACTGCGCCCGCTCAAAAGCTGTTGTCCTGCGTGTTGCGCACCGGTCAACGCTTCGGCGCGGTGTATTTAATCGACGTGTTGCGCGGCGCGCTTAACGAACGCATTCAACATAACGGCCATCACGCCCTTAGCACCTACGGTATAGGCAAGGATTTAGACGCGACAATCTGGCGTAGCGTCATACGCCAATTGATCGCGCGCGGCTTTTTGGGCGTAGATGCCGAACAACACGGCACCTTGTATGTAACACAACTTGCTAAACCGTTATTACGCGGTGAACTATCCCTGGCATTACGTCACGACACATCACGTGGCACCAAATCCCGTCCCAGCCCACGTGGTAAAGTCAGCTTCACGCTTGCGCACGAACAACGCCTGTGGGAGGCGCTACGCTCACGTAGACGTAGGTTAGCCGAAGCGCAGGGCGTGCCACCGTACGTCATTTTTCATGACGCAACGCTGGCCGATATCGTCGCAAAACGGCCACAGTCATTGGCCGAACTCGCGCATATCACAGGGATCGGAGAACACAAACTTACACAATTCGGAAGCGACGTTTTAGAGGTGTTACACGACCACCCTGTCACCGCCGGTTGAGTCGTGTAATCATGCGTGGCAAACCTAACAGCAATGCTGTTGTCTATTAACTACAGATTTTATTTTATTGTTTCAACTTGAAAATCGCTGCAGATTGTGTATTTTTATACTATGCACATCGCGTGTCGCGCGTTTAAACCATGCGTGCAAGGCGCTGAGCGAACTTTTTTCAGTTTTGCCGTCTAAAGGTTAGAGGTTCCCTATAGTCTCGCGCAACCTATTCCCGGCGTTCCTAATTCACGTAGGGAGCGTTTAACTTTTCAATCAAACCTACCCCGCAGGAAACGCGTTATTGCGGTGTGTAAACAGCGGAGAATGGCATTTTACGCCGCGTAATCGAAATTTTTAGGACTCTCTGCGACGCAGGCGGCACAGCGCTTCCTAATTTGTACAGGGGACGCTGTAACTGGCACCGGTATTCGCATCTGTATCTGGCACGGTGTGCAACTATTCAACGACCCCGGGCGTTACATTAGAAACCCCTGGAACCGAGTATTTGACCTAATTTTGGCGACAGGGATGCTTTGCTACATTGAGCTGTTCAATATTAGACACTATTAACCCGGCATCGAGGTATCACGTGCCTCCCCTCTCGCTAACCCGTTACCCAAAGGGCCCAAGCCCCGCGAGGGGGGAAGGGGGATCTTTCATAGATTTATTTCAGTGGCGGGTAAATAACGACATAAGTGCTATGCCTACGCAGTTGGTCTACCGCTGCTTTTTTGTTAAACCAGTTCAATTGGAGTTTGCTTCGTGAACTTGCGCCGCCCCTTGCAAAGCCTACGCTGGACTGTGATCGTGGCGCTTGCGTTTCTGATGGGCGGATTGATTGGGCTGGTGCGCCAACAGTTTCTCGCCGATCATGCAAACGCGGCGCGTGTCGCGCAAGATGAATTGGAATTACTGGCGACAATCACACAAGACATCTTGAACTCCCAACGCCAGAGTGAAATCCCGCGCATGTTGAAAAAATGGGGGGAACATACGCCGGATGTCGCGGAATTGTGGGTATATGCGCTACCCAACGAGGTGTATGGCAGTTTTATGCGCCCGACACCCGCGACCCATCCGTATCGCTTCGAGACCGTTGTGCAGCCGCGGCAGGGCGACGCCGTCACACTCAGTGTGACCAAGGATTTTAATAACGTTTATTATTTACGTAACGTGTTGGCGCTGCAACTGGCGTTCGCATTTTCAGCCGTCGCCGTCTTTCTCATTTATCTTTCCCGGTTGTGGACACAGCGTCAGCGCGAGACCGCCGCCCTGAACCAGGCGAATACCGCACTACACTTAGAGATTCAACAACGCCGTGACGCGGAAGCCGCGT
>JAOUGF010000632.1 GCA_029857925.1 Gammaproteobacteria bacterium | reverse complement strand
ACTTCAACGATACCGCAGGGCTCATCGACAACGTAACATTGTGATGCTCGCGAATTTTTTGTGCCGAGAGATGGATTTTATCTGTTGTAGTGTGCGCATCCCTGACCAACTGCACGGTATAACCCAGTCCCACCGCGCGTCGCACCGTGGAATCCACGCAAAATTCACTCGCATACCCGCACACAACGAGATCGGTCACCCCCAACACCTGCAACTGAGTGTGCAGATCGGTATTTAAAAAAGCGTCTCCGGCGGTTTTGCGCAGGAAAATATCTTTTTTTTCTGCAGTTATCGTTTTGCACAGCTTCCAACCCTCACTGGCATGGGCAATAAACCCTGGGTGTTCATGCTGGGTAAAAATCACCGGCACTCTAAACAGTCGTGCGTCGGTGGTCAATTTATTGATGCGTGCGATCACTGCCGTACCTTCGTAAGGCGATGACAAAGTTTCAAACAATGCGGATTGCGCGTCGACAACGATGATTGCAGACTTCATACATACTCCTATCCTGTGAACTGAGTGGGTGTGCCGCAGAACGCAGAAGATTCAACAGACACGATTCCGAGTGTGAAGTCAGCACGGCAAAGCGGAAATGTATCGCGTATAGATACGCGTATAAGCGCACTAACGGATTAAATTGTTAGAGGGAAAGCACACAGCCTTGAAGAGGCGAAACAGGAGGGATAAAGCGGATGAAGTATACTATATCCAGGATAGATTGGCAAGGCGCGGCGGACGCCAATTTTTTTGTACAAACTGTATGCCTATCTCTCGGTTGTTTTTGTATGCCGCCAACCCTCTTCTTGCGCCGCAATGACAATACGCGCACACGCCTCGGCGTCGGAATCGGCTTGATGATGGCGCAGCGGTATGCCCAAAAAGCGGCACACATTGGGAAGTTTGGTCGGGCGTATGTTCCACTGCGCACGCGCCAGCGTCACCGTGCATACGAACGGTTGCGCGGGTGTCGTCATCGCATAGGTCGCGCAGCATGCGCGCAGCACGCCCTTATCGAAAGGAGCATTGTGCGCGGCAAAAAAATCAATGTCCGTCAACGCTTCCGAAAACCCTGACCACACCGCGTCGAAACGCGGCGCGTGTTGCACTGTCTGCCACGTCAACCCATGGATGTATGTGAACACAAATTGCTGCGACGGGGGACGGATTAATTCATATAATCGATCAACGATAAGACCGTCTTCGACGATGACGATGCCGACCGCACATGCGCTATCGCCATTGTAATTCGCGGTCTCAAAATCAATTGCGGCAAAGCGAGTCAAGGTGCCATCACCACATTAAATCGTCCGGAATTTTATAGTCCGCGTAAGGATCGTTTTCGCCGGGGATAGATGCCGTTGGACTTTCATTGGTGATGATACTTTGCGCATCACGTTGTTTGATCTTTTCAGCCACTTTTTTGGGTACCACGGCATAACTATCACCGAGTTTCGCGACAACCAGATGGCCCGCGCTAAGATATTTGTGCACCTCGGCAGAGACATACAGGGTTTTGACCCGATTGGCGTCGGTGAAGTGATAGGCGATATCACCTTCTCGATTTTTCACTGCGTGCGTTTCTATTAATTGACGAATTTGCGCGGCGATGGCCTTGCGGTCGGCCTCTTCCTTGCGTTGTAAATTGAGCAAGCGGTCGCGCTCCACCTTCTCGGCCTGCGCCTTCAACAACGCGGCCTTGGCCTCGTCCACCTCTGTCGCGTTCGACTTGGCTTGTTGTTTGGTCTTTTTGTATTGGTCGTGCTTCGCCTTTTGCGCCTTGGATTTATCCACCAAACCGCTCTTCTTTAACTGATCTAACAACGAGTTGCCCATGCAAGAAGACTCCGAATTTTTAGTAAAAAGGCACAATGAAGCCAGTGCCATTCTACCAGTAAACGCCGCCGGTTTGTAGCGCGGGCGAAACCTGAGGACAGGGCGAGGTATCGAAGCATCTAAGAGGGTATATCGTGTGATTCTTCCGTGAACCACACGATACGCAAAATAAATTACGAGGTTACTTTAGTGCCCCATCATCGGCGCTTAGT
>JAOUGF010000631.1 GCA_029857925.1 Gammaproteobacteria bacterium | reverse complement strand
CAACTGTCTACGCGCATGGGCGCGGCGGTGCGCCATGCGTCGCATTATTTAAAATTGCAAAAATCCAGCAAGAAATTATTGCTGGTCATCACCGACGGTGAACCCGCCGATGTGGACGTGCGCGACCCGCAGTATCTGCGCTACGACACCAAAAAGGCCGTTGAAGAAGCGGCGCGTGCAGGTGTCGTGACCTATTGCATGAGCCTGGACCCGCGCGCGGATCAATATGTCGCGCGCATCTTTGGGCAGAAAAACTTCATGGTGGTCGATCAGGTAGAACGCCTACCGGAAAAACTGCCGTTGTTGTATGCGGGCTTGACGCGGTAACTCACTGCGCAGTCGGCAACAGCGCTATAGACGACGCAACCCTTGGTCGATATCTGTTGGGTTACGCAAACTCGCTAACCCAACCTATTTTTTACTCCGAGGTCACAATGGACGCACAAACTTACGCAGGCATTTATAAAGACAAATACGGCGGCATGACCCACCTTGGTCAAATCATCAAGGATGCCTGGTTGTTCGGTATTATCCCCGAAACCGAAACCGGCGCCGGTTGGGCGCAAGGCCAAATGCAGATCGTCTACGACAAGGTAAGCGCCCGCTGGGACGAGTTCGCGCACCTGCCCAGCCGCCTGCCACCCGATTTGCGCGAACGCCATACACGGATTAATGAAGAAGCGATAAAGCGTGCCCGCGCGGCCGGTTGGGACCCGGTGTTGGGCGAAGATGATTGAAATGAGTGCGCAGTCTTCGCACCGAAACAATGCTAAAACAACATATTTAGTAATTGCGGGCAACGACAAAAAGAACCTGGCCCTTGGTTGGGTTCATCCCGATAGTGGCCCGTCGGACTGAGGTCTGATCCGCTGCGGAATTGGACTTTTCTTCGATCCTTTTTGGTTATATAGCAAAAGCTATTCGCCTCAAACGATCGAGAAATCCGCCTCTAGCACCATTCCCACGCGACAATCGCTTAAGTCCGACAGGCCTCTAGGCTAAATATCCGTCTGGGTAAAACTGCGTCCCTCCCAAGGATGCGTGTACGACTTAGAACGAGGTGCCTAGCCACGCACATCCACAGCGCTCAAGCCCGTTTACCGTGGCACGCCATCCCGAGGTAAAAAGCGTCTGGCAGCTTAACTACCCTCTCAGCCCTACATCTGTGCGTCATCGCGTTGTGACACGTAAGCGAGCTACACTATGGCATACATTCAAACTTTGTGATCGAGTTCCCTTCCCGAAGATGTGCAATATGCTAACATTAAACCGCTAAACCTCTTTATATTAGCTTTTTATTATATTATAATATATACACTAATAACCTCGGAGAGTATCCATATGTTTTTTATGAAATTGTTATCGACTATCCTACTCGCTACATTTGTTGCCAACGGCATAGCCGCCCCCATCGACCCCGCCAGTGTGCCTGAAAAGAAACGCACAAAATTGGGTCTGTATCTAAACGGGCAACAAGCCCACGACCAAGTGACGCAACAAGCCGGAAATATCTTGTTCGTCGATGTACGCTCGCGCGCAGAGGTCAATTTCCTAGGTGCGGCCCTCGCGATAGACGCAAACATCCCCTATATGGAAATGAATGAATGGTTCGCATGGAATGACAAGACTGACAACTTCAAAATGGAAGTGAATTCCGAATTTGCGCCGTTGATCGCCCAACGCCTTGTGGAAAAACAGCTGACCAAAAACGACAAAATCATACTGATGTGCCGTTCAGGTGATCGTAGCGCGAAGGCGGCGGATTTGCTTGCGGACTTAGGTTACACTAACGTGTACAGCGTGGTTGACGGCTTTGAAGGTGATCTGTCCAAAGAAGGCCTGCGCAATGTAAACGGCTGGAAGAACGCCAACCTGCCTTGGTCCTACAAATTGGCGAAAGCGAAGATGATTGTCCCCGCGCAAAATTAATTTTGGTATCGAATGCTAAACCTGGTGAGGCGACGGTTCACTTTTTGAAACAGCGGCCGCGCCAGCCAGGTTTAAACACGTATTAAATTTGAATTGATATTGATTTTTTTAAACCCGGATTTACG
>JAOUGF010000074.1 GCA_029857925.1 Gammaproteobacteria bacterium | reverse complement strand
GGTGCAAGAAAACAACATCGCAATACGCGCCATCGCAGGCACCAGTATAGGTGCGGAGATCGGTGCTTTTATCGCCAGCGGCATGCCGATCAACCAACTCGCCGAGATCGCCTGTGCATTCGATTGGAAACAGACGTTGCAATTATTCATGCCCGACTTACCGACTGGGGGTTTAGTGTCGGGTGAAAACATCGTAGAATTTTTAGAACACTGGTTGGGTGCACGCCATATTCAGGACCTGGCCATCGGATACGTGGCCATCGCGGCGGACATTTCTAATGGCGAACAGGTCATCATCGACCGAGACTCGTTAGTGGATGCGGTGCGCGCCAGCCTCTCGGTACCGGGCTTGATCGCGCCACACCCTTATGGCACACGCCTATTGACGGATGGTGGCGTAGTGAATCCAGTCCCGTTTGACGTCGCACGTGAACGATTTGGCGGCCCGGTGATTGCAGTTGCCGTCCATGGCGGCGCACGCACACTATCTACGCCCCCGAATCCGACGTCACAATGGCCTATCCGTGTGCGTCAACTGCTCGACCAGGCCTGGATGGAGCGCGTGCCCAACCTGCGCACGTGGCTGGAAACGCAATTAAATAATCATACACAGACCTCCAAGGAGAAATCCTATTGGAGCACGCGTCGCGTGCTTGACCGCGTAGTGAATATCACCGAGGCGCAAATCGTGCGTTTGCGTGCGGCGATCAACCCACCGGATTTGATGTTGACACCCAACGTCAGCGATATCGGCCCGTTAGAATTTTATCGCGCCAAGGATGCGATTGCCGTGGGACGACAGGCCGCCGAGGAATTGTTGCCGGAAATTATTGAGCTGGTGCAAAAACGGTGAACAATTGAAGTGCGGCGACGTTACGGCACAATGCATTGTCCTAGAAACAGCAATTGACCGCTACTGCTAACACTAACGTTATGATACCCATGAGATTATCAAAATTTCAACATTCACCCAATGGGTGAGAGCGCTATGCCCTCGCGGGACAGAGGGAGAGGACGAGATACCTCGATACCGAGCTAAATATGACGTTAAAATTCAACACCGGCGAACCCACCCAACCAGGTTGCGCGTTGCGCGTCGGATGACAGCGGGATTCCATCTTGTGACAAGGCATACGTTTGAGTGGTGGCACCGATGGCGGCATTTACGCTCACGCCCGCAAATATTTTGAAATAGCGCGCGAGTTTCACCCCACCCGCAACACGCAACGACATATAACTTTCATTGCTCGCACATACCACGCAATAGCCATTGATATCCAGCTGCTGAGTTTCATTTTTGGCATTTTTTATCGTTATCGTTGTCGTTTTGCGATGGACTCGAGTCGCAACCACTGCGTCGATTTCGCTATAAAAATATTGGGCAAATGGAATCAATTTTCCGACGCCCCATTGCACCGCCAGGCCTGGTTGCTGCTGATACCTATCCAACGAAACGCTCAACAAATTATAAACCGACTGCGTACCGCTCTTAAAGCCTACATGCCGAACGCGGTGTTCGTCTGTCCACATCGCCACGTCATGGCGGCCATTTTTCGACAAACTTATCAATCCGATCGGTACCCCCTCGAATTGCGATGCGATATTCACCACGCCCAATTGGACGCCCTCCACCTGACGTGCAATATTCAATGCGCTGAATTGCACGCCCATCAATTTTCCACCGATGACATTAAAGCCGAGCGCGCCCTGCACGCCATCCACGTCGCCGCCCGCGACGTTGAAGCCCACGCTACCCATGCCTCCCTTCACCTGGTTGCGCACCACATTAAAACCCGCGCTGCCCGCACCGCCCTCCAAGCTTTCGCCCACGACGTTAAATCCTGCGGCACCCACACCGCCCTTCACATCGCCGCGCACCACATTAAAACCCGCGCTGCCCGCGCCACCGTCAAGATTTCCCCCCGTGACGTTGAATCCTCCGGCACCTAGCGCACCTTTGACATTCCCACGCACGACATTAAACCCGCCGCTGCCTACACCGCCCTGTAGATCCGCGCCCAACACGTTAAACCCACCCGCACCGACGCCCCCCACGAGGGCGCCTCTTACGACGTTAAACCCGCCCGCACCTATCCATGCGTCGGCATCTCCCGCGATGTAATTGACACCTCCGGTACCTTGTGCGCCAGAGACATTGCCCATCGCAATATTCGCCCATCCACTGCCTTGCGCACCTTTGTTTCCTCGGCCGGTATAATTTATAAAAAACGACGCTTGCAGGCCGTCTACATCTTCATCCACAAACGACGTAAATAGACCGACACTGAAGCCGTCTACCCGTTCAGTGCGACCCAAAAACAAATTAAAATCCTTTTTAACAACTTCTTTTTTTTCACCCCGTGTTTGGCTTGCATAAAACACATCTGGAAAAACGGAGATCTTTGTGTCAATCATCGTATATTCATTTTCATTGCGCAATACACCGCCACCCCGCGCGACCGCCTCACGAGTAGACACACGCGTCGCCTGCTGAAATTGAAATACAAGCTCCGTATCCTTAGTCAGCACAACTTCCGCCTGAAAGTGCTCGCCGCCCTTCTCGATATGAATGGAATATTTGCCTGGCTCCATACCCAACTGTATAACTTTGTCCGCCGACTTATTGATCTCCACGACCAAGTTCCCGGAGAGATCGCGTACGAAAAAACGCCCGATTTGGTCTTTAGGCAATATCAACGCCGCATTCGCGCTGGATACATCGGTCAATACCAAATCGCCTGCACCCGCGAGTTGAATATCGTAGGCCGCGTGCTGTACACCATATAAACTGTTCTGGGTACGCGCCAACGTCTCATTGAACGCGTATTGATAGGCCTCGTTCAATGTCACGCGTTTATCGCTGCTCGTATCGGCGGCACCGCGCATCGCCGACGCCAAATAGTGTGTAAAATATGAACCACGGATCGCATCCGATTCTTGTGCACTTTCTTCTGCAGAACTCGATGCGAGATAGGCGTGGCCTTGAATTTTAGAAGATTCATCCGACAAAAATGCCGGTCGCACCTTCCCGCCTTTGATACGTGTAAATGCACCGGACGCGCAAGAATCCAAGATCGCGACCTTAACATCGGCGGGAACGTCGTTGAAGGCATCACGAAGCTGCCGGTATTCTAGCAGCCTTTCACCGAGCAACAGGCCGCGTTCATCCGAATGACCGGAATAATAAAAAACGAATTCCGCGCGTGATTGCGGACTGGCTTGCGCACGCAATTTCCTACTCGCGTTTTTTATCGATGCCAGTAATTCCTCCGGTGTCGGTTCAAAAAGCAAGGCGCTGCGCGAGGCATCCACCCCTCCCAGTTCGGTAAGTATGGCGGCGACCATTTTCGCATCGGATTGTGCATATTTTAACGCCGTGCGGTCCTTACCGCCGATATTGGCACCCGCGATGATCGCATGTCGATTTACCACCGCAGACTCTTTGGCGGTCGCGTGTACGACAGTGCCAGCAGCGATAATCGCAACGATGATCCGCTGGTGAAACCTGCGCCGCAAAAATTCTAAGAAAAATCCCCGCCATCCCATGCGCGAGCGCATTAGGCGAAGGACGCGGATCGTGAACGCCATCATCACGTTATCAAGATTCATTTATTATTCCTTATTCAACAAGATGCTCGACAACGTATAACCTGCGGGTAACGACACAATATAATTTGGATCCGCTTGGATGGCCGTCAGCTGAGGCGCGACACCAAGCTCTTTGAAACTGAACGAGCGACTCCCTTTCACGAAAAAAAACCGCTCGAAACGCGGCGCATTATCCAATTCATAGGCCCCGTTGAGCGCCACCGCAGCGCCTTTGACCAACGCTATCGCGTGTGCGTCTTTCGATGTATGGTGGGTGACGGTGCCGTTACCATCCACAGAAAAAATCATCCCAAAGGCGGCACCCTCTGCGACATACTGCAACTGCAATATATCGCCCGACCGGGCACTCTCGCGGTCATTCAACTGCTCCGCGCCTTGCGCCGTCTTTCTGAATATACGCAATGCTGTGTTACGCCCCTTGGCGCGTTCCATCGCCACATCCTCAACTGCAGACGCCAGCATCGCGTCGGGCGTGTGGGGTGTCAGCCCTTGTCGTAGCATCACCAACGACAGCAACGACACCGCGACGACGGGCAACGCATAAGACCACTTCGCCCACGCTAACGTGCTACGCATCTGGATTGGCGCGCGACCAGTTGTATGCAAATGATCGCTTTTACGTCTATTTTCGATTTGTGCCGCCATATATTCAGCCGAATATTTGTTCAGTATGGCGTGATTGGACTGTTCAATTGCGACGATTCGCGCGCGTAATTCTGCATCATCCGCCAGACACGCGTCCAACATGCGACGCCTTCCCGCGTCCAGTTCCCCGAGCGCATATTGCTCGAGGTCGAAGTCTGTCCATTGGGCTGAAGTCTGTGATTTCATAGCTCTCTCAACTGTTGCAGATGCGCGGTCAATGTGCGCAGTCGTTTGCGTACCCCGGACACTGACAACCCTACCTGTTGCGCCGTCTGTTCCAATGTCAATCCGTCATGCAGATGCAGGGTTGCGATCGTCCGCGTAGACGCCGGGTGACGCTTGAAGATGCGATCCAATAAACGCCCCGCATCACCGACATCCACCGGCTCCTCTATCGTCGCGATCTTATCGAGCAAGGATTCATCTTCGTCATACGAAGCCGTGGGTTTGCGTTTTTTGCTGCGTATATGGTTCAGACAAATGTTCGTCGCCATTGTGTATAACAGCGACGACAGTCCTCGGTCATCCAGTCGTGACTGGTTTTCCAGCAATTTAACAAATACGTCTTGCATCGCATCCACCGCGTTGTCCTCATTGCGCAACAACTGCCGACAGCGCCGCAACACCATGGGTCCATAGCGTGTATAAAGTTCAGCAGCGTCCACACTCAAAGTAAAATCCTCGTTGCATAGTCATTAAACACCTCGCGCCCTCCTAAAGGTCACTTTATTTTTTAATATATAATCAACAAGTTAAAAAATCGCAAAAAACGCTGAGCGCGTCTTAGAATACCACAATGTGAGCTGGGGTCTTGTCTACCTCGTAAACAAAAAAGGCCCCGCTTGCGCGGGGCCGATTGCAGTGACAAAAAATCCTAGAACTAATTAGGGGAACGGCGGGAACGCGAACTGATTCAAAGGCGCACCGTATCCATCGGTCAGCGTGCGTAGGAACGCAACGACATCCGCCTCTTCCTGCGCGCTCAACCCCAGATTGCCCAACTCCTCGGTATTCACATTTTGTGTAACCTCCGGCGCCGGCCAACGTTCAGAAGCTACATCACGAGTATTATAAAAGTGCACAATGTCTTCTAGCGTTGCAAAAAAACCGTTGTGACCATAAGGCGCAGTCACCGCGATGTTGCGCAGACTCATGACTTTAAACTTACCGATTTGACTGCCGCTGGGGTCACGTGCAACGATATCTGCACGACCACCTAAGCCTTGATCGATCGCGTTGCCTGCAATTAATGGATTCATACTCTTAGGTATGCCTATATTGTCATAGGTAAAATCCGTAAACATGGGGGGCATGACGCTGCCATCGGGTGCGGTACCCGATGTACTGGTGTGGCAGGCGATGCAACCGGCCTTTCCATTGAATATTGCCTGTCCGTTAGCTTCCGACGGTGTAAATGCCGCTTTACCCGCGAGCACGTAGTCAAATTTTGAAGAGAACTGATTGAACTTGCCGGTCTTCTCAAAAGCGGAAATAGCATCCGCCACCATATCATAGAGTGCGTTAGTTTCTACGTCGCTCTCGGGATCGCGCAACTGATCTGTTTTTACGCCGTATACGCTGTAAAACAGCTTGCGATACCGGTCGAAATTGCTGTTAGCCCTTTCAGCGATGCGTTTGAGCACGGCACCCTTACTGGGCATTGCCATTTCTACCGGATTGAGGAAGGGTCCTTTAGCTTGTTCGGCCAGTGTCCCCGCGCGGCCATCCCAAAACTGCCCACCAATATACAAACCATCGGTCGCATTCCAGTGGAATAACGGGCTGAAGGCGGCATAAGCCGCGCTGGGTGCATTTCTACCGCCGTTCAGCGTCCGATCCGAACCCAGTGATACGGGCGAATTGGCGGGATTCGCAACATTGGCAGGATCTACAAAATGGGGCGGGGTGTGACAACTCGCGCACGCTTGATTTCTGTTGATCGACAAATTCTGATCGAAATAGAGCAACTCGCCCAATGTTGCTTTGTCCAATGCGCCGGCGCCAATCATAGATCCGGCATGTGCGCTGCCCCACCCCCCGGACATCGTTAAGCCCACCGCAGCGATAGCAGCAATATGTTTTATACAGTGCATGGAAATCCCTCATTTTGGTCAGTTCACACAATTGAATTCAAATGTAGGGAAGGCAACCATCTAAACGAAGATAAAATAAAAATAGCAACGCAACTATTGAACGATGAATACACCACTCCGCTCGATATAGTTTGCATTCCTTCGCTAGGTAATCACCCGCCAACTATTGAATCACCTACCCCTCGCCGTAGAAATACACCTACCAACTAGGTAGACATTCTCCGTGCTAGACACCACTTACTTTACCGCACTAAGTTTACCTATTACACACACGTAGTACGCGGTAAGTAGACTAACGAAAACGCCTTTCCGCGCATTACCACGAATGTTTGAAAAAACATAGGGTGCTCACGCCTTTAGAAATGCGGCTGATGGAGTAAGGATGTACTCACTCAGGACGGCGAACTTCTACACATGATCACGAGGCCGTTGTAACTTTTTAAGGGTGGAGTACTTATCTAGCAAGTGCAGTAAAAAAGGCGTCCAAAACCCCAAAATGCGGCGCATAAATGCGAGGTCTGCTGGCGCATAGCCCAGCACTGCGGCCAAATTGCCAAGCCTGGGCATAGTTGAGGGTAATGTATCGCAAAAGAATTACTACAATGGTACTGCGTGTTTATTCCAAGCGGAACGTACCCCCACTACTGACCCATCGGCTCAATGCCTATCATTACTTACCAGGCTTCATTTACCTGTATGCCACGTTGGGTGGCACCGCGAAGGTCATTGAGACCATATCCGCACACCATGGAACCAGCGCACGACGCTACGTATGCGACAAACCGGTACACGGCGATGACGCCCGGCCCAATGGGCACTTCGAATTTACCTCAATTTTTGGATTTGCCCTGCTCAAAACTTACCTTATGCGGTGAGACGAATGTGCGTACCACAGTTCTAAAATCTAGGGGATGTTCCTAAGGGCCTGTGTATAGGCAAACAGACATAAACACTGGTGTATATGAATCGTCTGGCGCAATGTGCGAGGAAACTGTCATAGAATTTACTGCCGAAAATTTTTTACTCGCAAAACGGTGTGTGACACCGTGGAATATGTCGTGACCTGGGCGCGCCGCGCGCCAGCGGTATTGGTAAAATACTGGATGGCAAAGGTCACCAATAGTTGACCTTGGTTCTATCAGATCGAGATAAGTAATGTGCGACTACGCTGTACCGAAAAAGAGTGCAGGTTGGAGAGTTTCGAGCTGTTCTTCACACTAATAAGTAAAGCATGCGCTTATGAATCCGTTCGCAAGAAGTCTCACAATATATTTCTTATTTGTGCGTAATAATAGACCCTACCGCACGGACTCAAATCGTTGCCATGTATCCAAAGAACAAGCAACACAACTGTGACCTTGGTCTTGAAATGTAACTAAATGTTTCTCATTGAAAGCCGATACCTCAATACTAGTGCCATATTTTCCTGTATTTAGCTTTATTGAACCTCAACAAAATTCAATCAAGTTGATGATGGCAACACGAATAACAGTGGGCATGCGCAGATAACGCGGCTGCATTGAATTTTTAGGTTTTTTATAACCGACTTCTTTAACATGAGGCTGCATGCCATGAAATTCAAATATTTGGTACACATCTTTATTTTTGGTCTCGTCTTTACCCTTGTTTCATGTGACGCCAAAAAATCATCCACGAATACACTTTCTACTATCGCCGCCTATAGCGGTACCATTGATGTTTCAGTCGTAAACGAATCGGCGACGGTAAGCTGGCAAGCTCAAAGCGGGGATTCCTACAAAATTTACTACTCCGGTTCTGCCGATCCTAACGCAAGCGGTTGGACGTTGGCAACGACGAGCCCGGTTACCGCTAGCCCTGCTACGATCTCAATTGGCTCCACGGGTAACAATCAAACTATATATTTCAGAATCACGCGTGTTTCCGGCTCGGGCGAGTCGGCAAAGTCATCTGCCTATGTTTATGCCACCCTTCCCGCATCGTTTGTATTCGACAGCTCCAAGCTTAGAATGAGCGGCGGCACAGTGTATGTCAGCAGCAGCATCAACTCATTGGCGACAACTTGGGAGCTTTATCGTTTGCCAAGCGGTACATCACCACGCGTAGATTGGATAAAGGTGGCA
>JAOUGF010000630.1 GCA_029857925.1 Gammaproteobacteria bacterium | reverse complement strand
CCTGTCTAAAGGGCCGTCGCGCCAGTAGTGTCGACCCAGGCAAAACCTGCCGCACTGGTACTCGAATTCCCAGACACCAATAATAGCCTGCCTTGGAGTATGCCGCTACCGGTCGGCATCGGCCTGACGCAAACGATAGAGACCACCGAAAGCGGCAATACGACGCGCGTTTTCATCAAGGTTTCGAAATTGCCGCAATACACCACGCGCGTCGAAGGTTCCAATGTATTAGTCACGGTGCTCGATAAAGCGTTACCCGATCGCGATGCCGCCAAACATTCCGGCGGCGACGATGAACCCGTGGTGCCCGCCAAAAGCAACACAGGGTCGAAACAACCTAAGGCGTTGAATATCGAAAACGCCCGATTTACCGCACTCCCCGGCGAACAGGCGCAGATCCGGTTTAGTTTGAGTGACGTGCCGGAAAAGCCCGCGAATTTCGTCGTAGACAACCCGCCGCGCATCGTGTTGGATTTCGCCAACACCAATAGCAAGCTTTCCTATCGCAATCGCAACATCGGTGTCGGTGTGGCCAAGTCCCTGTCTATTTTGGAAACCGGCGGGCGCCTGCGCACCGTTATCAGCCTGTCCAAGCAAGTGCCCTATGAAACCCGCGTTGAGGGCAATGACGTGGTGCTTACGCTCGCCGCAGCAACCGAAACACGCCCCGGTAAATCTGCCGAAGGCAAGACCCATCGTTTGGAACAAGTGGATTTCCGTCGCGGAGATGCCGGCGAAGGTCGTGTGGTCGTCACCTTGTCCGACGCCAGCACCGTAGTAGATCTCAAAGAAGAAGGCGGGCAAATTATCGTCGACTTTATCAACACCAAGGTCGCAAAAGAGCTGGAGCAGCGCTTGGATGTGACCGATTTTGCAACCCCCACGCGCACTATAGACACCCGCACCGACGGCGACAATGTACGTCTTATCATTACTGCGGCGGGCCACTATGAACATCTTGCCTACCAGTCGGAAAACACCTTTGCGCTCGATATCAAGCCGGTTAGCGACACCGAACGCGGGTTAGGCATTCCACGTAAAGAGTTTGAAGGTGAAAAACTTTCTTTGAATTTTCAAGACATCGAAGTGCGCTCGGTGTTGCAATTACTGGCCGATTTTACCGGTATTAATATCATTGTCAGCGATACCGTAAAAGGCAATATCACGTTGCGCCTGAAAAATGTGCCGTGGGATCAGGCCTTGGACATCATCTTGAAAACCAAGGGTCTCGTCATGCGCCAAAACGGTAGCGTAATGCTGGTCGCGCCCGGAGACGAGGTTGCCGCGCGCGAAAAATTGGAGCTCGAGGCCAACAAACAGATTCAAAATCTCGCACCGCTGCATTCGGATTTGGTGCAAATAAACTATGCCCGTGCTCAGCAGATCGCCGATTTGTTGAAAACCGAAAAAAATTCTCTGCTGTCCGAGCGCGGCAGTGTTACGGTGGATGAGCGCACCAACACGCTTTTGGTGCGTGACAATGCGGATCGTTTGGTAGAGATTCGAAAATTAGTCGCTAAATTGGACATCCCTGTGCGACAAGTCTTAATTGAGTCCCGTATCGTTATAGCCAACGACAATTTTGCGCGTGATCTCGGCGTACGCTTCGGTACTTCGACGTCACGCGCCAGCGGCGCCAACCAAATCGCGGTATCCGGCAGCCTCGCCGGTAATTCGTCGCTGTTGGCCTCCACGCCTACAACACCGGGTATAGGTGATCGGCTGAATGTCAATTTGCCGGTGAGCTCGGCGACCGGACGATTCGCGCTTTCGGTGTTGAGCGCCAGCGGTTCGTTATTGGATTTGGAATTATCCGCGCTGCAAGCCGAAGGGCGTGGTGAGGTAGTGTCCAGCCCGCGCGTAATCACCGCCAATCAGAGCGAGGCGTCAATTGTGCAGGGAACGGAAATTCCTTATCAACAACAAACTTCCAGCGGTGCGACCAGTGTCGCGTTTAAACAGGCGGTGCTCAGCCTCAAGGTTAAACCGCAAATCACACCGGATGATCGCATTATCCTCAAATTGCATGTCAGCAAAGACAGCGTGGGCACCGTG